>CANDSI010000087.1 GCA_947388575.1 uncultured Mycoplasma sp. | reverse complement strand
GATTTTCAGCAGTAACGGCAATTATAACATTATCATATCCTAAGCCCCAATCACTTGGTAAGTTTTTATAAAAACGCTCTATTCTTTTAGTGCATATTAAAAAATTAACATCTGGTCTTTTTTTAATAATTTCCCAAGCATCACTTCGCCATTCGTCAGCTTCTTCAATGAAAAAATCAGAAGTAAAACAAGTTGCTACTTCAGTTTCTGCTGGTATTTTATATTCACCATTTCGCGATTTTTTTAAAGGTAAATTAAAATTAGTTATGTTTTTAGTTACAATATTAGAATCTTTATCTCTTTTACTATCTAAAAAATATACATAACAATTAAGACATCCTGGACTACATTTATGACAGCCATGCCAAGGATTCCAAAGCATATTAACACCACCTTTTTATTAAAATATACATTTTACTATATTAATTTCTTTGCGATAGGCTTAAATTTTTGATATAATTTAGTTAGGAACATTTAATAGTTGGGCGATGCCTCTTTTCGTATGAAAGGAGGTGATAAGATTGTCAAAAAAAGATTTTTTAATCTTCTCTTTGATTATCATTATCCTTTTACTTATAGTTTTACTATTTGTAATTCTAAAATAAAAGAATCACCTAACTCTATCCAGATTTAGGTGATGCACTATTTAGAGCAACACTCAACATGCGATATTGAATGTTCCTTTTTATTGTATGAAGATTCCTTCATCTGTATACATAATAACATAAATTAAGATTTTTAGCAAGAAGCTTTCACTTAAATACTATTCTACTAACTTTGCAGGATATATTTCGTATAAACCTATGTCTTCAACGTTTAAAATAAATTCTTCAAAGTTTTCTCTTAACTTTTCTTGCATACTTATAATTTTATCATAATCTTTATCAATATGAATTGTAATATGAAACTTAAAAGTCTCAGGATTATATTTTGAAACAGGCTTTATTTCATAAATCTCTTTTTGTAATTTCTTTAAATATTCATTACTCTCTACTTCAAAATATAAAACATAACTATCTTCTTTTCCATTCATTATTTTTATGTCTTTAACTTTAATTTGAAATTTCTTAAAACTAATATTTTTTAATGAATTTAAGATTTCTTTTTCTTGTGATATATCCCAAGCACAAAAAGTAAAATGAAATGGTAATGTATCAACTTCTTCTCTATTTACTACATTTTTACCAAAAGGAACTTTACATAAATTAACTTTATTTATAACTTTTAAAATATCTTTAATTCTAATAATTGATTCATTATCAAAAATAGAAATTAATGTAATTCTTTCATTCATATTTTATCTTCCCATCTCTTTATTTTTCTATCTTAATAGTGTAATAAAAAGCCTTTTTTTGACTCTTGCATATAAATAGATTTTAAAATATTAATTTTACTTATAGTATAACAAGCTATTGCTTAATTATCAATAGTTTTTGGTAATTTTTCGATTCTTTTGCAGAATCTGTAACTTTAATATTTTTAGGTATCACTTTAGGTAAAGATAATCTACTATTTTTAGCATAAATATAAAATTTTAATAATTGTATTTTTTAAATTTGAAGTGGTTTTTTTTATAAATATTCCATTTCTACTTTTTACCTCTTTTTCTAAAGTATAATCATCATAACCTGTTAGCATAACAAACTTTGTGTTATTATTATTGTTTCTTAAATATTTTAATAAATCTAACCCGTTTTTTTCTCCCATTTGATAATCAGAACATATTAAGTCAAACTTAATTTCATTAATCTTATTTATCCCATCATCAACATTATAAGCTAATATGATATTTATATTTTCTTTTTTTAATGTATATGATAGTATTTTAAGAAAATCATAATCATCATCAACTAATAAAATATTTTTCATGTTTTATTCCTGATAATAATCTTTTACTTTAATAGGTAAATCATCATATTGCACTTCTTCCCATTTATGAACTCCTCTAAGAAAATAATAATAAACCTTTAGAAATGCTCCTTCTTTTAATTCACGATTAGTTCCTAATCTTATTTCTTTAGATTTACCATTTTTATCATACATTTTTAGATTATATTCATATTTCATTCCACCATGCTTGTCAAATACTCCACCATTTGAATTAACTTTTTCTAGCTTACTATTATCAATTTTAGTATAGTAAGTAAAATCTTTTATAAATACATAACGATATGTTAAACAACTTAATATTATAAAAACTAATATTCCTATGACTATTGCTAATTTTCTTTTCAACCTATATCACCTCTTTCAATTGTATTAATGTATTTTACTTTAAATAAAGTATCGTAAAAATGCTTTTTCTTTTTTAATAAAATTATACCATTTATTATATAAAATATTATTATAAATATAATCGCTCCACTATATAACCAAAAACTTACTTCGATTGTTAAATTTAATCTTCTTGTGATAGATAGTATTAAATATAATGATATAAAGATAACACCATAATAATATATAAATAGAAATAATATTCTGAAAGTTATATTAATTAATCTATATTTTTCAAATACTAACCTTACATTTAAAAATTTACTTCCTATTGTATATCCATTTTTTATATAAGGTAGAATAATGTAGTAAATAATAAATACTATAAAAGCTAAATATTTTATTCTTATAAATATACTAATAAATATAAATAAAATTGCAAATAAGAAGCTATCTAAATAAAATATAGCAATTCTTCTTAATCCAGAAACAACAATACTATTTCTGAACGATTTATCATCTATTTCTTCTCTTGTTGGTAAAAAGTTATCTACTATCCCCATAAATGCATAGCCAATTATCCCTCCGAATGTATTTATAATTAAATCGTCTACATCAAATACTCTATAAGCATAAGGATATATATGATATAATCCTGTAAGTTGTGTTATTTCAAAAAATAAGCTTAATATGAAACTTAAAATAATTGTTTCCTTTAAATTATATTTAAAGTAATACCTCATATACATTCCAAAAGGAATAGTCATAAATAGATTAAATATTACTGTATAAAAACATGGCTCTGAAAGTGCTTTTAAATAAGTGCTTGGATCATTTAAAACAAATGATGTTTCTCTCATGAAATCACTTATAAATCCTAATGGGATGAGTCTTATCATTCCTTCTTTTTGTACTACATCACTTTTATTTGGAAGTGGCAATATAACTAAAAAATAAATCGTTATCATATAGAGAATAAATGAATAAATTATTAAAACTCGAAATGGACTAATTGACCCATATTTGTGATAATTATGCAGGATAAATGGAATAGTAAAAATAAGAGAAATAATAGGAAATACTATAATTGCAGTTTTAATTGAAATTAAGTAATTCATATATATTTAAAGGATTAGCATATCTACTAATCCTTATTCTTTCTAATGATTGCTACGATAATAAGGAATATCATCAATATTGCAAATGGAATTAAAATTGGTAACCATGTGTCTTTTATACTTTGCCATACATTACTCCAATTATAAGCTAATAACATCTTAATTTCTCTCCTTTATGATATTTTTACTGCAATAATAAGTAATTAAGAAATAGCCTCCATAAATAATTACTAAGAATATACCTGTCATAATAATTGATGGTAATAATTCATCTGTACCAAATACTTCTAATATTTTTACAGCAAACTTTATGCCAAATATTGAATGAATTATCGCAAGTATTAATGGAAGAAGAAAGAAGATTCCAATTTGTCTAAATAATGCTTTATTGATTAACTTTTCATCTGTACCAATTTTTCTTAACATTCTAAATCTTTCTTTATTATCGCTACTTTCTGATAATTCTTTTAAGCCTAATATTGCTGCACTACTTATCATAAAAATTACACCTAAATAAAGACCAATAAATGTTACCATTACTGTTAGACTATTTGTAGATTCTTTTATAGAAAGTTTGCTTGTTCCATCTGGAATTAAATACCTATTTTTGATTGGACTTTTATCTAGTTCATTTAAACTACTTTCAATGTTTCTGATTTCTTCTTTATCAGTAGTATTATAGTTTCCCATTAACATATCGCTATAAAGATAATTTTCATCTACAACTTTGTCTGAAACAACAATAACTCCAGAATTAATACTTTGACTAGACATTTCAATAAAACCATTTTGACATTCATCATATTTTGGTTTTAATGTATATCCAAATAAATTTATGGTTTCTCTATTTTTTAATGCAATGTTTCTAGTATTAACCATTGATTTAAAATCTGCTAGAATTATATATTCATCATCATCTAATATGTAAGTATCAATTCCATAAAGTTGGGCAATTTTATTATAATCACTTATCGTTATTATAGTTTCCATTGTATCATACTTTAAAAATGGAAACTGAGTTCTAATACTTTCTAATTTTGAACCTAAAGTATGATTTAAAGTTAAATCAGGAGTTCTATAAATACTAACTTGTATATATTCTTTTAAGTGCTTAGTTATATCAAAATCAAAAATATTTAATTTTTCTATTACATCAATATGAGAATTTTTAATTTGATTCTCATTATATCCATAAGATAAATTTGTATCATACCAATGTGGAGCATCCATATTTTGCTTATTTGTAAGTTGTATATCTACTGGAGCAAATTTTTTTATTCCTTCATTCATTGAATTTTTCAAAGTTAAACAAGCAGATAATAAACATATTGTTACAAATAACATTAAACAAATAATTGTTGTTGAAAAAACTGTTGTGTTTATTTTACTTGAGAATTGTCTTAATGTAAAACTATTCAATCCTTTGTAATAAAACTTTTTCATTGATTTGAAGATTTTTAAAATAAGACCTGATAATGACCAGAAAATAAAAAATGTACTTATAGAACCCATCATAATTGGTATTAAAATATCTTTAGCATCTTGCATAGTTAAAAATCCATCTGTTACTATGTAATAAGCACGAGATAAAACTAAAATTGATATTATAAATATAATTATACAAAAACCTGTATTCTTAAGTTTTAATTTTTCTGATTTCTTATCGCCATGTAATAAATCTATTAATTTACATTTGCTTACACTTATAGTATTAAAAATCATTACAAATAGATACATCACACTAAAATAAATGATAGTTTTTATACAAGCAGAGCTAGAAAAAACAAATGTAAATTTAGTTAAATCTGCTTCAAACATATTTACAACAATAATACTCATAAGCTGAGAAAGAATAGTTCCTAGTCCTAAGCCTACAACAAGTGATAGAATTCCTATAAATAAAGTTTCAAAGAATAATATCATTGATATTTTCCTTTTACTCATTCCAAGCGTTAAGTAAATTCCAAATTCTTTATTTCTTCTTTTCATTAAAAATCTTGAAGCATATATTATTAAAAATCCTAATATAAATGATACAAATATACTAACTGCTCCTAGCATATTCATCATAAGTTTAATTAACTCTTGTGTACTCTCTGATACATCCATCATTGCGGTTTGAGTATCTAGAGCATTAAATACATAAAAAATTGATATACCAAGAATTAATGTAAAAAAGTAGATGGTAT
>CANDSI010000086.1 GCA_947388575.1 uncultured Mycoplasma sp. | reverse complement strand
TAGTTAATTCTCCTTCTATATTCTCAAATTCAGTTGGTTCGATACCAGCATCTAATAATCTTTCAAATATTTCTTCTTCTTTATCTGTTTTAAAAGTTATTATAGCTAAATAATCATAATTATATGATACTGAATTATTTACACCTAAACTCTTATTTACTTTATTGAAAGCTGCACGTACCATTCCTACAGTACGATTAACATTGTCTGTTAAAGTCTTAATTATTAAAGTAGATGCACCTGGACCAAATCCTTCATATACTACTTCATGATAGTCTTCGCCACCTACACCTTTAGCTTTATCAATAGCACGATTAATAATATCACTTGGTACTTGAGCTTTTTTAGCTTTCTCTACCATTCTTTTTAATATAACATTACTCTCTATTTCTGGTACACCTTTTTTAGCTGCTAAATATATCTCTTTTGCAAATGTTGAATATGTCTTTGCTTTTATAGCTCCAGTTTTTTGAATACTTGCTTTTCGAACTTCATAGGCTCTTCCCATCTGAAATCACTCCTTTGTTTTTTATCTTTTAAATTATACATCTTTAAATGTATTTTTGTCTAGTTTATTATATGAATTTATAGTATTAAATAAACGTCTATCTTATTTTTTCAACTTCTTCTTCTATTTTTGAAAAATATTTTTTTAATTTTGCTAATGCTCTGGTTTTAAAATTACATATATTTGTTTTACTTGTGTTATATAAAGCGCCTATTTCTTCTAATGAATATACTCTTCCATAAAAACCAAAAATCAACATAATTATTTCTCTTTCTTTTGGTGTTAAATATTGTAATAATTCTTCTATAGTACACTTATTTATAACATCGGTTTCTAAATCACTTTCAGAATAATCAATACAATCTTGATAAGGTTCTTGTTCCATTAAAATATATGAACTTTTAATATCATCATTAAAAATTTGGATAATTGCTTTTTCATCTTGAGAATTGATACTTTCTATTAGTAGTCTAATTTTTTCTAAAGTAACTCTCCCTGTTTTTTCAAAACCAGATAAAGTAAAACTTCTAAATAAATAGTTCTTAATAATATAGGCAGTATTAGTTAAGATTATCTGTGTAATTCTTGTCTTATATATAAAGCTTTTATTTAGAACTTCAATAATCCCTAATGAACACTCTTGAATTAAATCTTCTGTTTCTTCGATTCCTAATGTTACTATCATTCTTTTTACAGCTGGCAAATAAGATTCTAAAACTTCTTCTAAATTGCTTTTATCTTCTCTTAATTTAACATATTTTAAGTACTCCATAAAAGTTCCCCTTTTTGGTACATTATTATATTATAGACATTATTAATTGTCAATTTTTTATAACTTATTTTATTATAGAAGATACTTTAATTTACTTAGATAATCATATATAAAATGATTTTTGTGTTTTATCTTTCTTAACTTTCGTAGCATTTTAGTTGGCTTATATATTTCATAATAATTAATATGTTCGTGTTCCATTACATATTCGAAAGCTCTTATGGTTGCTTCTTTAATATTCTTTGCTTTAAAAAAGCTCTTAATTCTTCTTTGTAATTTCTTAGGTACTTTACGATTTAAAAATTCATAATACTTTTCACTTTTAACTTTAAAGACATATTTTTCGCCATCTAAATGTTTTATTACTCTTATTGCATCATAATAACCCATCTTAATATTTTCTTCAATTCGGGTTTTGTCTAAATCAAGTACTCCACCTAAGCCTCTTTTGGATTCTATTACTATGACATTTTTCGTTTTATCATATTTTCTAGTTATTCCTATACCATGGATTTTTACTAAATATATAGTATCATATCCTTTTTCTAACATCATATTAACTGGACCTAAATCTCTAAAACCACCATCTAAATAATAATGATTGTCGATTAATGGCTCCATTTTAAATAATGGTAAACTAGAACTAGCAATAACGTAATCCTTGATTTTTTCTTTATCCATATCGCTCTTCCATAAGTAAATTGGTTTAAAATCTTTAAGTCTAACTGTTACAAGTCCAAAATCTATATTACTATTAAATAATGCATCAACATCTAAATATTTATCTATAACTTGTTTTAATCCTTCTAATTCTATTCCTTTTTGTAACATTATACGAAATGCTTCTTTAGCAAAAATTTCAGCATTACTTAGCTTTATTTTTTTATTTACTGAAGCATCTATAAATGGTTTGGAAAAACCAAAAACTTCACCCATATTAAGACTTCGCCATACACTAGCTAGAGTTTCTCCTTTTCCAGTTGCTATAAGTGAAGCATTTAACGAACCTATACTTGTTCCACATACACCATTTATTTTAATGCCACATTCATGCATCGCTGCATAAACTCCCGCTTGATAAGAACCTCTAACTCCCCCACCTTCAAGCGCTAGTCCAATCATTTTTCTTTACTCCTTAAAAAGAATATAAATGGTTTAGCAAAAATCCTAGCTAAAACTCGATTTTTAGATGTTCTTTTTAAACGCATATAATATGATGATAAAGAATCACTTCGATAATCGATAATTTCATTTAATTTATCACTATCTTCATATACACCTACATAAAAGTTTTTATCTATAAATATTCTCGTTAATAAATATTTGAAACTAAAACCATATATCTCTAATACATTGGCAAGAATTTCACGATAACTGGCAGTTAATTGTTTGCCACCTCCAGCATTCCATACCTTTTTGTTTAACTCTTCCGTATTATTTAAAGAATTAGCAAAAAGATAAGCTGCATCATTGTCGGTTAAAGCTTCCACTATTAAATTTTTCTTAACATTGTACATAAAAGCTCCAGATGCTGGATTACATAAAATTAATGGTAAACGAATAATAATATAATTTCTTATTCTTTTTTCAATTAATTCTTCTGTTTTTAATTTTGTATTACTATAATAATCATTTTCCGTTAAATTAGCTTTGGTTTTAATACTTGCTACTTCTTTTTTTCCATATATAGTGCTAGAAGAAGCATATACTAAAAAACATTCAGGATTGTAAAAATTAATCGCTTTAATTATATTTTCTGTCCCTGAATATTCAATGTTCTCACTTAAGCCTTTTTTTATGTCGGCGATGGGAGGTAAGACACTTGCTAAATGTATAATATAATCTTGGTCTTTAACTAAAGCTTCAATTAAAATTTTATCATTAATATCTCCATATATAATATTTATTCGACGACGATATTTTTTGAGCTTTTTATAATTACTTTTGTTTCTTAAATCAAGTGCTGTTATTTCATATTTTCCTTCACTTAAAAGGTATTTAATAGTTTTGATACCTATAACACCTGCGGCACCAGTGACTAAAACTCTTTTCATTTTTTCACTTCCTTTTTATTATTATAGTGATTTTAAAATTGCTTCAAATGAAGTGTATCCACTTTCAGAATTAATGTGGCCTCCACCTTTTATGACATATTCTTTATTAGAAATACTACTAGCAAATTCCTTTTCTACTTCATATTTAACATAAGGGTCATTGTCTGAATAATAACATATTATATTATCACAATACTTCTTTATATCCGTATAATTATCGATATACATAGGTCCATTTACTGTATCAAAGTCTTTATTAATACCAAAATAATTATTAAATCCACAAACAAAGATTAGTTTCTTTACTTTTATTTTATTAGTTATTAAATATTTACAAATAAAGATAGGAGCTATACTATGAGCGATAATTGTTGTAAATTCATTAATATCTATCTTATTTAATACTTCTGACCATGAATCAAAATTTTGTTTATCTATTCCTACTGGCATTTGAGGTACTAAAACTTTTTTATTATCTTTTTCTAATTGCTCTTTTAACCACAGAAACCAATTTCCTTCACTAGAGCCAAAACTACCGTGTATAATTAAATAATTTTCCATTTATTCTCTCCTTTAATTTATTTTACTAATTCAACATTTCTTTTTTATGAATTTTTTATTATTACTTTCTAGTAATATTTTTATCTGTGAAATAGCTATTTTATTTAATTTCTCAAGCCTTTCTGACTGACTTAGCCCATCGTTAATAAACACTGAATTTAAATTTTCTAAATTTGCCAAGCATATAAGTTCATCAATAGAAGCATAATCTCTTATATTACCATTTTTATCAGGATTGTCTTCACGCCATTTCTTTGCTGTTATTCCAAATAATGCCATATTAAGAACATCTGCTTCTTCTGCATAGATATAATTTATTTGTTCTCTTGTAAGCTCTTTAGGAATTAAATTGCGTTTAATTGCGTTCGTGTGAATTTTATAATTAATCTTAGATAATTCTCGTTTAGCATTCCACCCTAATTGCTTTTGCTCTTCAAATTTTAATCTTTCAAATTCTTTAATAAGTAAAAGTTTAAATTTTGGACTAATCCACATTCCAAATTCAAAGGCAATATCTTTGTGTGCATAGGTTCCACCATACCTACCAGCTTTTGAAACAATTCCAATTGCATTAGTTTTAGAAGACCATTCTTTTACACTTATCTTATAACTATTTAGACCAGCTTGACTTTTAATTGTGGCGAATTCGCCATAATTAAAATTTGGATTGTGAAGTTCTTCCCATATACCTAGAAATTCTATTGTATTTCTATTTCTAAGCCAATCAGATACAAAAAACTCACCATCTTTGGATTTTAACATATCAGTAATCGAAATATAGTCTTCATTATTAATTTTTACATAGTTTATTACTTGATTATCTACCTTTAATTCTAACATCTTTAAACCTCCCTTGTTAATCAATATTTCACATTTGTTCTCTTTTTTTATATTAATAATGATATGCCTAAAATTATTAAACCTACTATTAATCCAATGATTGTTTCTTTCTTTTTGATACTATGAAGCATTTCAGGTAATAATTCAAATATTTCGATATATATTAACATTCCTAATGTTATACAAGTAATAATTGCTAATAATAAATTACTTATTTCTCCTACTATTAAGAATATTATGCTACCTATTAAACTTGATAATGTAAGTATACTTATTAATCCTTTATTTTTATTTAAACTTAATGAACTAAATATATGAGTTCCAAGAGGTATATTATGGAGTGCTACTGATATACATATCATTATTCCTAATTTAAAATCATTTAGAGACAATCCAAATATTGCAAATCCTTCTAAGACATTATGTAATATTAAACTAATAACAGTTAATGTTCCAATATGTTTTTCATGAGAAATATGTTCTTTAATGTTTTTTTCTTCTTCATGATGGTCGTGATGATGGTCGGGAATAAAAAAGTCTAAAACCTTTAAAATTAATATTCCTAAAATAATAAATGATATTATCATAAATATTCTACTACTTGTTTTGTAAGCTTCCAATAACTCTAGAGTTTCAGGGATTAAGTCTGTAAAGATTAAATTAAGCATTATTATAAATGCTAAAGCTATACTAAAATGATTTAAAATTTCTTTGTTTTTAAACTTTTTAGATATTAAACCGCCTAATAAGAAAAATACCCCCGCTATTAATGTTAAGATAACACTATATAATTTATTCATTTAGAATATTC
>CANDSI010000085.1 GCA_947388575.1 uncultured Mycoplasma sp. | reverse complement strand
ATATATAAGTGAATTTAATAACATAAAGATCGTTATTATTAATATGCCTCCAATAATATTTGTAATATATATCGTACTCCTACTAAGAGGTTTTGATAAAACAAAATCAACACTTTTATTTTTAAAGACAAAACCAAATAGTGAGACTGCTAAAACGATAGGAATTATAAATAGTCCTAAATATGTTACCATACTTATTGAATTAAAATCTAATATTTCAATCCCATTTAAAGATATCGCTATCGCTATTAAGACTAAAATGTTTAATAAAGGAATTAACCCTAAACAAAATGCTAATAATGCTTTAGATTTCTTGATATTTTCTTTTAAAAATCTTATGTTAAATTTTTTAAATAATTTCATTAAATTCATATCCTAAGGCCTCCATTTGATATATAAATACTTCTTCTAATGTAAGTGGTAAATAGTCTAGTATTAATGGTCTTAATTTTTCTAGTACTACACGACTATCTTTTTTATCATCATTTATTATTAATGTTGCTACACTACCTATTTTTTTGTATGATAATATTTTTAAACCCTTAAATGTACTTTTATTAAAGTCACTCTTTAAAGAAACTTGTACTTTAAACATATTGGTTTTTATAGTGTCTATATCACTTTCAAATAATATACTTCCTTTATATAATAATCCTAGATTATCACATATGTCCTCTAATTCTCTTAAATTGTGACTTGTCATTATAATTGTTCTTTTATTATCTACCATAAGATCTGCTAGTAAACTCTTAAAATATTTTCTGATAACTGGATCTAAACCATCAAAAGTTTCATCAAATAACATATACTTTGCTTTAGTTGCTAGGGCACATAATAAAGCGCATTGTCTTTTCATTCCCTTAGAATACGAACTTAATTTGGCATTTATGTTTAATTTTAATGTATTAGCATGATTTATTAAATAATTCATATCAAAACTCTGATATAATGATTTATAATACTCAGCCATATCCATTAAAGTATAATTTGAATAAAAATATAAATCATCAGGGACAAAAACTATATCTTGTTTTATTATTTCGTTATCAAATGCTTCTTTATCATCAATTAAAATACTTCCTGAATCACTTTTATATATGCTTGTTATTAAACGTAATAATGTAGATTTACCTGCTCCATTAGCTCCAACTATACCATAGATAGCATTATCTTTTATCGTACAATTTAGATTTTCTAATACGATTTTATCATCATTGAAACTCTTAGTTAAATTCTTAATCTCTATCATTTTTTATTCCCTTTCATATTGTACTATATGTACTAGTACAATTAAAATATACCACTTAATTATTGTTTTGGCAATAAAAAATTTAAAATTTTAGTATTTAAAAACTTCTAAATAAATAGAAGTTTTAATTTTCATAACTCATTTGAGTTACATCATAGCCATAAAACTCTAATATGCTTACAGCTTTTCGTGATTTTGTACCTTTAGCACATACTATGAAATATGGTTTATTTTTTTCTAATAATGTTTTGTAATTTAACATTAATTTATCATATGGGATATTAATACTATCAGGGTGATGCTTTTTTTGATAGTCTATAGGATTTTGTATATCAATTAATTTCCCCATACTCTTATAATAATTATTTATACTCATTCTTTTCATATTTATCACAATAATATATTATGTATATATATTAAAAGGACTTATTGTAAAAGCCCTATTTTTTTAATTCTCTAGTTAGACTTTTTCCAGGAACATATTCAATTTCTGAATACCCTCTATAAAACATCCAATCTAATTTTTCTAATATTCCAGTACAATTAGCAAAAGTTTTAAAAGCAGGATTTATAAGTAATTCACTTGTATCACTTAATCTAATAATTCCTCTTAAGTATTTTGTATTCTCTAAATTTACCTTTTTTCTTGGAGTTATTATCCCTCTATTTTTTTGCCTTAATAAATTTAAAATTAGTTCTATAGGGATAAATTTAAGCTGAGTACAGCCATTATGATCGTGCCCACCTACACTTAGTTTTACATTATTAAGTAAGCCTGTTTCATTTAATGTCATTATTGCTTCTGGATAATGGCACAAAACTGTATTAGTATTCTCAGGATTTAATTTTGTTAAAAATTCATACCTTTCAACTTCTTTTAATAATATACTAGAATTACCATCTGGTGTATCCATTGCATATCTTAATGATGGATTAAATCCGCTGATTGTATAGCCCATACCATCTTTTAAATATTTGGTTTCATTTTCTAATACATTAATTCCTTGGTAACCTGCTATTTTATCAAGAAATCTCTCTTTAAAAGTTCGCTCATCTTCTATCCAATTATGATAAATGCTATAATATGCTAAATCATGACTTCCATAAACGATATAGGTTGGAGCAATATGTCCTAAAAAAGCTATTAATTCTAATAATTTACCTGATACTTTTTCTGATAATTTAAAAATGTTTGTTGAATCAACAATATCCCCTACTAAGTAAATAGCATCATAATTGTTATTTTTAAATTTAGTCATTAAAAGTTCTAATTGTTTTATGTCTTTTTCCGTAAAAATATGGAGATCAGATAAAACTAATACTTTTAAGCCTTGATTTTCTTTTGTTATTATTTTCATGTTTATTTTCTCTAACTGGGTATATATTATATCACTTTTATTAGATAAATGCAAAAATAGAGGTTTTACCTCTATTCATTAAAGAAATCATCAAAGAATTCATCATCTGTTATAACATTTTCATTAACAATTATACTATCAGCATCAACATTTATTTTTGGTTTAGATACTTCTTCTTTATTTTGTTTTATTTCTATTGGTGTTTCATTTTTTATATGTGTATCTTCTAAGCTTTCAATTCCATTGTTATCAGGTTTAATAATATTTTCTTTTGGTGTTACTTCAGGTTCTTTGACTTCTGGAACATTAAATGTAAATTCTTGATCTTCTAGTTTTGTTTTATTAGCTATTGTCTCTGTTTCTTGAACTGGATTATTCGCTTTATTCATTGCCGCTTTTTGTCTGGCTTCTTCTTCATCAAGCTCCTTTAATCTTCTATCAATATCCTTCATCATCGCATCTATGTCAGCATCTGATAAACTACTCATTGGTTTATTAAACATTGGATTACTACTAAAAGGACTATTTACATTAGTAGATGGCGCACTTGCTGGATTTGCTCCATTAGATGTTGGATTGCTAAATGGGTTTGGCGCGCTGTTAATCGGCTTAGGACCAAAGTTATTCATATTATTATTTCCTGGATTAAAAGGACTTGGGGAATTAGGGGCAAAAGTATTGTTTGGTGATGCTCCCGGATTTGGCATAAATGGATTAGAATTCATTGGATTCATACCTGTTGGGGTAAAAGGATTGCCAAAATTATTATTAAATGGATTTGGACTGGCTCCACCATTATTTTCTAAGTTGTTCATCATTTGCTTTCTCTTTTCTTCTGTTACATATTTTTTTACATCAAATAATTCTATTTTTTGTATTTCACGATTTGGGTATTCAGCTTCAGATCTAGTCATACCCCAATCCATCTTAAAATCAGGTTCTAGTTTTGTTTTAAATGGATTTTTACGCAATCTTATAATTATTGCCTCAAATAGCTTTAGCTTTTGTAAATCTGATATAGTTACTTTTGGAGTTGAAGCTGTTTTTGTTTTTTCTTTTGATTTTACTTCACCACACATCTTGGATATTTCTTCTAAAGCTGCTAATTCGGTACTGATTAAGTAAATAATATTACCACAGTTACCTTTAATTATTTCAGCGACTTCTTTACCATATACATCATTTAACTGAGCAAAGTTTTGAATGATAAAGGTGAATCTAATATCTCTTGATCTGGCTGCAGATACCATAGAGTCAACATCTTTAAGTGGTGGCATATTAGCAAACTCATCTAAGATAAAATTTGTACGATATGGTAGTTTACCACCATTTTCTTGAGCAACATCAATTAATGTTTCATAACATTGTTTTATAAATATTGTCATTAGTGAATGATAAGTTTTTTTCTCATCATGTATAATCATGAATACTGCTGTTTTTTCTTTACCTATATCTTCCATTTTAAAATCACTATAAGCAAGCATTTCACTTAGTGATTCACGGGAAGAAAAAAGTCTTATTTTTTGTCTAAATGTAGATAAAATACCACCCTTTGTTTCATTTGGCGCATTAACAGTACCAGATGCAAATATATATGGACTGGAATCTTGGCCTTTTAAGTTGAAATATTCTTTAATATATGTACTTGTAGCATATCTTTCTTCACCTATACTACTCATATAGTTGATACTATTTAAATTAACTTGTTTTTCAGTAGCATCATAAAATAAACCTAAAGCTAAACCTGAGAAAAAGTCTGCTGCACTTTTATCCCAGAAGTCAGAATCTCCACCGCTTTTTTTATTAGAATCATAAAGAATATTTAAAGCTACGTCATCTAATAATTCTGTAGATTTATCTGTGTTGCCATTTTTAAAATGAACATATGGTAATGTAAGAGGATTCCAAGCATTTCCATGATTAGGTTCTCGAAAGTTCAAAACTATTATTTTATAACCACGTTCTTTTAGGGCTGTAGCAGCATATTTATATATTTCACCTTTAGGGTCAGTGATAATCATTGACTCTCCTTTTTTGGCAAGTAAGTTAACCATAGGTTTTACAACAGTTTGAGTTTTACCAGAACCAGTAGAACCAATTACTAAGTTGTGATATTCACTATTATCAACCCATATTTCTTTTCCATTATTTATTAATGGAACTCCTGCTGCTTCTAGTTTGTCAGCTTTAGGATCTACTTTTACAACACCTGAGTCAGCTTTTATTTCTTTTTCTGTACTCCATCTTGAGTAACCACTTTCTTGTTTATCACCTAATTTTAAACCGATGCCTCTTCCCTTTTCTTTATTAAATATATATGATGAGACACTTGTAAAAATCATTATTAAAGCAACTATAAACATAAATAAAGTTATTATAATATAATCACTGCCAAAGGCTGGAAAAGGATTTAAACCGAAAAACCTTCCTTCGTTAATAAATGAAGAAAAATTTAAAACTGCTATGGCACATAAATATAAAAGTAATAAACAATATAAACAAAATATTAAAAAGTCTTTCGGTGATATTTTAAATTTCATAAATTTTTCCTCCATAACAAACTACATGTATTATACTACAAATTCCTAAAAAGGAAAAGCGTTAGTTTAGATTAATTTTGTATCTATAAAATAAATTATAATATAATACATTTTCTTTGTAAAATTCACTTAAATTATAACTAGTGTTATAATTAGTAAAAAACTCTAATAAATCTTTATTTTCTTCCGTTTCATTATAATTTAATAAAGATGCTACTTCATAATAATAAGAAGTATAAAAATTAAAATCAGGTAATTTATATTTTTCTTTTAAAGCTTTAATATCATCTTTTTTTTCCGTAAATATAACTTTTTTTATTTCTTCAGGATAACGATATATTTTTGTTTCTTTATTATAACAATACATTTCATCTATATCATTAGTACAGGCTAAGTTTTGAAATTTGTGATTAAGAAAAAATATCGATTTTAT
>CANDSI010000084.1 GCA_947388575.1 uncultured Mycoplasma sp. | reverse complement strand
TCTCGGCGGCGGTCATGATGAACGTGAACAAACTTTAAACCAATTATTAACAGAAATGGATGGGTTTGGCGAAAATGAAGGAATAATCATTATGGCTGCTACTAATAGACCTGACGTGCTAGATCCAGCTTTACTTCGTCCAGGTAGATTTGATCGTCAAGTAACTGTTAGCTTGCCAGATGCTAATGAGCGTGAACAAATATTAAAAGTTCATGCTCGTAATAAAATATTAGCTCCCGACGTTAATATTAAAAACTTAAGCCTTAGAACTCCAGGCTTTAGTGGTGCGGATCTAGAGAATCTTCTTAATGAAGCTGCACTTTTAACTGTTCGCCGTGATAAAGAAGCTATTACTATGGATGAAATAGATGAAGCTACCGATAGAGTTTTAATGGGACCTGCTAAAGTAAGTAGAAAAATTACTGATAAAGAAAAACGTTTAGTTGCTATTCATGAATCAGGTCATGCAGTTATTGGTATTAAGTTAGAAGATGCTGATGAAGTTCATAAAATAACTATTATTCCACGTGGTATGGCTGGTGGTTATACTATGATGCTTCCTCGTGAAGAAAAAATAGCTATTTTAACTAGAAATGAATTAGAAGCACAAATCACAGGATTACTTGGTGGTCGTGTTAGTGAAGAAATGTTCTTAAATGAAATTACAACAGGTGCTAGCGATGATTTTAGAAGAGCAACTAATATAGCTCGTGCTATGGTAACGGAATATGGTATGAGTGATTTAGGTCCAGTACAATATGAACAAAAGAGTGAAGGTGTGTTCTTAGGACGTGATTATGGTAAAACTAAGAATTTCTCTGATAAAGTAGCTCAGGAAATTGATGAAGAGGTTCGTAAGATTGTTGAAGAATGCTATAATAAAGCTAAAGAAATATTAAAGAAAAATAAAGATTTAGTTATGTTACTTGCTGATACTTTAGTAGAGCATGAAACATTAACTAAAGAACAAATTGATTCTTTGGTTAAAACTGGTAAGTATATACCTGAAAAAAATGAAGACGATAGTTCTTTAGAAGGCTTAAGAAATGAAGCAAAAGAAAAAGGTATTAAAGGTTATACTAAAATGACTAAAGAAGAACTTGAAGAAGCACTAAAAGAAGAATAAAAAAAGCTCAGTATTTACTGAGTTTTTGTTTGCTATCATTTATTTTTAGTTTGTAAAGAAATTGAATTGTTTTTAGATATAAAAATATAAGTATTTTTAATTAAGACTAGTAATATTTAAAAAAAAATGATAAAATTATGTTATAGTTAAAATAAGGGTGGATATCATGAAAAAGAGATTTATATTTGATGAGAGTTTTAATAAAAAATATGGAAATAAAGATAAATTTAAATGGCTTATAGTTGGTGTAGTAGCTTTAATTTTTATTTTGTTATTAATAATTCTTATTATAGCTAATAAAAAGCCTAAGAAACCTTCTACAATTGTTGGAGATTCTGTTTTTAAACTTAAAGAGGAATTAGTTGTAGAGGCTGGAAGTGCTCTTCCTGAGATTGTAGATTATTTTGAAAAATTAGAAAATGTTGATATCAAATCTATCAAGGTTGAATATCCTGAGGATTTTGAAATAAGTTATGATAACAGTTATTGTTCTGATGAAGATATAGAAAAAATGGATAATGGAGCTAATATTGAAGATTTTTCTTGTGTTGAAAGAACTTTGAAATCGCCAGCTACATATGGTGTAAGTATAACTATTCAAGATAAAGAATATACAGTAAGAGTTATTGTTACTGATACTTCGGCTCCTATTCTTAAGCTAAAAGATGTAGAGATTTATGCTGGTAATAATTACGAAATTACAGACTTTATTTCATTCTGTGTTGATTCTACAGGTGATTGTGAAATTTTCTTTTATGATAAAGATATCGATGAAGCTGGTAATACTATTGATTATTCAAAATACACAGATCCTGGAGAATATAAAGTTAAAATTTATGCTAAAGATAATTTTGAGAATTTTACTGTTCCTATGGAAGCAAATTTAAAAATTATACAACCTGAATCTGTAATGTATATAGTTACGTTTAATAGCAATGGTGGTACTGAAGTTTCAGATGTAAAAGTTCCTGAAGGTAATACTGTAACAGAACCAGCTATTCCTACTAGAGAGGGTTATACTTTTGCTGGTTGGTATTTAGGTAATAATAAATATGATTTTACGACTGGTGTAGATAGAAATATAACATTAGTTGCTAAGTGGAATAAAAATAATAGTGGAGGAACTACTAACCCTCCAACTCCTGGAGATGTAACTATTAAATCAGTTATGCTTAATTTCAAGAAAATCAGTTTAACTGTTGGAGAAAATAAAACTGTGATTGCTACTATAAATCCTAGTAATGCTACAAATAAAACTGTTACATGGACAAGTAAAGATAATAATATTGCTACAGTTTCTAATGGTAAAATAACTGGTGTAAAAGCTGGAACTACAACTATTACCGCTTCAGCTGGAGGTAAGACAGCTAGTGTTGAAGTTGTGGTAAGAGATAAGGGTAGTGCAAGTTGTGGTTATGGAGATGCAAATTATAATACTCAATATGTATTATCAGTTAATCTTATTAAAAATAATTGCGCTGTAAATCCTAATGGTACTTATAATGAAGTAAGCTCAGTTGTGGCAAAAGAATATAGTAAGGTTACTAATGATTTAATAGCTATGGGCTTTTCTACACAAGCGAATTATTTTGAACATAAAGAAAGATATTCAAATATTAAGAATACGGCTGGTACTGGATTAGTTGGTATTCAAATTACAATGACAATAACTGTAATTGATCCTAGTAATCCTTATGTAGCTATGACTGCAGAATATATAATTAAACCAGATGGTAGTAGACAATTTATAAAAAATAATATTAATAAAAATGGAGTAAGCTTTAAATAGTTTATTCTTTTTTTGTATGATAAATTATCATATAAAAAAAGTTAATAACATATTTGTTATTAACATATCTTTATCTATTAGTTCTAAATCTTGCATTAGGATCTAGTATTTTTTTTCGTAATCTTATATCTGTTGGAGTTATTTCAACATATTCGTCGTCTTCAATAAATTCTAAAGCTTCTTCTAGTGTAAATTTCTTTGGCTTTGTTAAGTTTATTGCTTCATCACTACCACTGGCTCTGGTATTAGTTAAATTTTTATTTTTACAAGGATTAACATTTAAGTCGTTATCTCGGTTGTGTATTCCAATAATCATTCCAATATATACCTCAGTAGCAGGCTCAATTATTAAGGTTCCACGATCTTCTAAGTTCCATAATGAGTAACCTAGCGCTTTACCATTTTCCATTGAACACATTACACCATTTTTACGTCTAGTAATAGCACCTACATATTGCTTATATGAGTCGAATGAACGAACCATTACACCTTCACCTTTAGTATTAGTAATAAAATTAGAACGATATCCAATTAAGCCTCTTGTTGGAGCACTAAATTCTAAGTGAACATAATTGTCATCAGTATTAGTTATAACTTCAAGTGTTCCTTTTCTTTCTTGTAAATCATTAATTATTGTTCCTGAATAATCACTTGGAACATTTATGATAACTTTTTCAAATGGTTCACATTTCTTGCCATCAATTTCTTCAAATAACACTTCTGGTTTAGATACTGATAATTCATATCCTTCACGACGCATATTTTCAAGAAGAATTGATAAATGTAATTCACCACGTCCACTTACTTTGAACCCATCTGTTCCTTCTAATTCTTCAACTTGCAAACCAACATTGGTTTCTAATTCTTTTTCAAGTCTTTCTTTAATATGTCTAGTTGTTAAGAATTTACCAGATTTACCTGCAAAAGGGGATGAGTTAACTAGGAAATTCATTGATAGGGTAGGGCGCTCAATTGTAATTGGTGGTAGTGGATCCTCTGTACCTTTTTCACAAATTGTATCACCTATAGATATATCACTACATCCAGCGATAGTTACGATATCACCAAAATATGCGATATCTTTTTCTACTTTTTTAATTCCTTCATTAACGTATAACTTAGCTATTCTAAACGATTCAACTTTACCATCATTTTTAATTAACGTAACTGACTCACCATTTTTAATTTTTCCTTTATTAACACGCCCAATTCCTAATCGTCCAATATAATCATCATATCCTAAATTAGATATTTGTAATTGTAAAGGATCATTTTCATTGCCTTTAAATGGTTCAACTAAATTTACTATTGTTTCTAATAAAGGAGATATGTCTTTTCCTTCAACATTTAAATCAGTAGTACATGTACCACATTTTGCAATTCCATATATTATTGGGAAATCTAATTGTTCATCAGTAGCATTTAATTCCATAAATAAATTAAATGTCATATCAACTACTTCTTCAGGACGAGCATCTTTTTTGTCGATTTTATTAATAAATAAAATTGGTTTTAAGTTTTGTTCTAATGCTTTATTTAATACAAATCTAGTTTGAGGCATAGGACCTTCGGCTGAATCAACTAGTAATACAACTGTGTCAACTGTTTTCATAATACGTTCAACTTCACTTGAGAAATCAGCATGTCCTGGAGTATCAACAATATTAATTTTATAGTCTTTATATCTAATAGCACAGTTTTTAGAATATATTGTTATTCCTCTTTCTTTTTCAATATCATTAGAATCCATTACGCGATCTTGAACTACTTCATGAGTATTAAAAACTCCGTTTTGTTCAAGTAAAGCATCTACTAAGGTACTTTTTCCAGCATCAACATGGGCAACTACAGCGATATTTATAATTTTTTCCATAAGTGTCAACTTCTTTCTTTTTAAACTAGTATAGTTTATCATAAATTTCTTGATTTAACAAGTGAAATGTAAAAAAATAGTCCTATGTTTTGGAATTAGGACTTAATATTATTTATTTTTTCAATTGTAAATTCAAAATTTAAATTTAATATTTCAAATATTATTATATCACTAGGTATTTTTATTTTAATATTTCTTAATTATTTTTGTGCCTTTTACGTTCAACTTCTTTCTCTTTAAAAATAATATTATCTATATAAGTTGTTAAAATTGAATATTCAGGATTTTTGTAATAGCTTGGATTTGTTATCTCAGCGATTAATTCTTTCTTTACTTCTTCATTTATAGATAAGTCTAAATATACTTTTAATAATAAAAGATTTATAATGATTTTACCTTGATTAGTTGCAGCCATATCTTGATTAGATATTCTGATGCTTTCTAAAATTTCTTCAAAATTACCAATTAAAAAATCAAAACTATTAGTATTAACCCATTCTTTTACATATGATGGCAAGGGGAGTCTATCTAATGTTTCCGAATTTAAGTAATATTCTTCAGTATCTTCTAAATCGCCAATGGATAGTAATAAGTATTTTTTAGAAGTTAATAATCTTTTTATTTCGGGTTTATCAATTTGATGTATAAAACTATTTAAATATAAAATGTAATTTGCTAAAAAGTATTCTAGTTCATCTGCAATAAAACATGTTTCTGCTAAATATTCTCCAGGTGTTTGGTCTTCACTTATTTTTCTATCAAAAGAAGTTTCACAGAAAAAAAGAGTAAATAAAATTTATAAGAAAAAATATAGTAATTAATTGAAAA
>CANDSI010000083.1 GCA_947388575.1 uncultured Mycoplasma sp. | reverse complement strand
ATTTTTAGGGCTCATGTTTAAAAAATTTTGGGACATTTTCAAATTTCATTGACATCTTTTTATTTTTTATATACAGTTATTATATGTAAATTTAAGTAATATTTTCTTTTTTTCTAAATATAATTAAATAATAAATTCTGAACTGGAGGAATCGTTTAATCCTTAAGATTAGCGATATTTGTTACATGTTAAACATACTATGGCCAATATTTATCATAATTTCATATATATACGCACTATTTTCAGGTAATCTAGAGAAAGTTAATAGTGGTATCTTTGAATCTGCATCTACTGCTGTAGAATTAACACTTACATTTTTTGGAACAATCACACTTTGGTGTGGAATTATGCAAATTGCAAAAGACTCATCATTATCAAGAAAACTCTCCAAAGCCTTAAATCCGCTAATAAAATTTCTATTTCCTGACGTAGATAAAAATAGCAAAGCACATGAGGAAATCTCTTTAAATATGATTGCAAATATTTTAGGTCTTGGAAATGCCTCTACACCTCTTGGCTTACAGGCTATGGAAACATTGCAAAAACAAAATCCATCCAAAACTACTCTCAGTAATTCCATGGCAATGTTAGTACTTATTAATACTGCATCACTTCAATTAATTCCAACAACAGTTATAGCGATAAGAACCTCTTTAAACTCCACAAACCCTACAAGCATTATTCTTCCTGTATGGGTGGCAACTTTATCTGCTGCTATGTCCGCAATTATTGCTGCAAAAATATTTATTAAACTTGGTAAATAGTTATTATAATTCACAGAAAAATAAACTTAAAGTCCGCGCAGGGTAGTTCTATTAATAATTATCAAGATTACTCCTACTCTTTAGAAAATGTTTGAGCATAGCGAATTACATTTTCTTAAGTGGTGAGGTTTTCTTGTAATTATTAATAGCTGCCCGTGGCAGGACTAACGATATTTAAAGCTGTGAATTGTAACAGTTAATGCTATTATTATATAATTTTAAAATAATTAGTGGAGGTGTTACATTTTTGTCTATACTAAATTATATATCTATAATTGCAGTCCCATTTGTAATAGCTTTTATCATTGCTTATGGCGCTTCTGAAAAAATTAAAGTATTTGATAGTTTTTTAGTTCGGTGCAAAAGAAGGCATTGATACTGTTATAAAAATATTTCCAACATTAATTGCATTATTTTTAGCAATTAGTGCTCTTAGAAATTCTGGAATTTTAGATTTAATCCAAAGCTTACTTTCTCCAGCACTTAATGCTTTCCAAATTCCATCAGAACTTGTCCCTCTTATGTTGGTACGTCCAATTTCTGGAAGTGCATCAACCGCTGTTGCTTTAGATATAATGAAGCATTCTGGTGTAGATAGCTTAGTTCGGAACTATCGCTTCTACTATTATGGGTTCTACTGAAACTACTTTATATACAATTGCTATATATGTAGGAGCAGTAAAAATTAAAAATATACGCTTTGTATTAGTATGTGCACTTATTGCTGATGTGGTTCGGAATGCTAGCTTCAATCTTCTTTTGTCGTATTTTGTCGAACGGTTTTTGTTGACAATTTTTTGTTTTTATATTATTATGTTTACAGTACTTATTTATTCAAATTATATAAGTTTAAAATTCTAGGTGTATCACCTAAAAATCCCAAATTTTTTTTAATTTTATTTCACAGAGCTATAAGGTTTATGTATTACTAATTGTTTTATATTAACGTAACATAATCATCTAACATAGTTGTCTGTGAATGTAACTAATTTACGTTTTTAATCTTGTAAAGGATTAGAACATGTTTTTCATCTTCTTTGCAAGCCCCCCAAAAATTATTATATTCGCAAAGACTAATCCTTTACAGCCTCTAAACCGGAGGTATTATATATCTAACCTATGCGGGAGCGTCTTGGCTCCTGCGTCTTTTTTGTCTTATTTTGTCTTTTTTTATCTTTTTTTGTTGATTAGTATAGAATTTTATGCTATTATATATCTTGAAGGAACAATATGTTCATTAAGAAAGGGATGAAAGCAATGGTAAAATCAACTGGAATGTCTAGAAGAGTAGATGAACTTGGTAGAATCGTAATACCTGTTGAACTTAGAAATAAATTGGGTATTGGTGAAAAAGATCCTTTAGAAATATTTGTAGATGGTTCTTCTATTGTTCTAAAAAAAATGAATTCATCTTGTACTTTTTGTGGCAGTGATAAAAATTTAATACCTTATGCTGATAAATTAATTTGACCAAAATTTAAGGAAAAAATTTCAAAATTAAATTAATAATCAAATGATTTGAAAAAAACATATATTAAGCAAAATAAAATGTTAAACAAAATAATTCTCTTAAGTTTTAAATACTTAAGAGAATTATTTTTAAATAAATTTTTTATATATTTCATCTTTTTTCACATTTTTATCTTTTGCAATCTGCTTAATAATGTCCTTCTTACTAAATCCGTAAGCTTTCATAATATTTATAATGTTCTTCTAATGTCATATTTTCAAAAATATCTTGGCTAATTTGCTCTTGTTTTTCTATTATAATTACATATTCTCCTCTGGGTTCTATAATTTTCTCTAAAAGTTCTTCTGCTGTCCCCATTATAAATTCCTCATGAATTTTAGTAAGCTCTCTTGCTAGAACAATTTTCCTATTCAATGTTACATTTTTTAAAGCATTTAATGTTGATAAAAGTTTATGCGGTGCCTCATATAAAATAACTGTATTTATTGCAGTTTGAATTTCATTGAATTTTTCCTTTCTAAACTTTTTATTTAACGGTAAAAATCCTAGAAAGCTAAATTCTTTCGCATCTATTCCAGAGGCAATAAGTGCTGTAATTAATGCACAAGGTCCAGGAATTGGAATAACTGCAATTTCATTTTTTAATGCTTCTTTTACTATTTCCTCTCCCGGATCAGATATAACAGGCGTTCCCGCATCTGAAACTAAAGCAATATTTTTCCCAGATTTTAATTCTTCTATTATTTCTCTTACTTTATCCTCACCACTATGTCTATGATAACTAATTAAATGTTTTTGTATTTCTAAATGATTTAATAATTTTAAAGTTTGTCTCGTATCTTCTGCTACAACTATGTCAGCTTCTTTCAAAATTCTTATAGCTCTTAAAGTAATATCTTCTAAATTTCCAATTGGTGTTGCAACCAAATATAATATTCCAGACATAAAGTACTCCTTTTCATTCAAACCAAAATTAGTATCTTTCGAAATGACTGCTTTAATCGAAATCAAATCAATGTACTTAATTAACGTCTCATTGGTTTCACTCTCGCATGCCTTGCAATATACTAATTTTAATTTTATTTTCTATTATTTTTTGTTACAATTTATAATTTCCCATAAATTTTTAAAACCTCATCCGTATAACTCCCATCCTCATTATAAATATATAAAGGTTCTCTTATCTTTAAAAATCTATTAGCATTTTTAGTAGCTTTTACTAAAACAAGAACAGGTGGTTCTTTAACTTTAGAATGCACAAACTGTACTTCCTTTGGCTCTAATTTATATTTTCTTGCAAGCTCTATAATATCTGCAATTCTCTCTGCCCTATTTACCATATACATTGAACATTTATCTTTTAAATTTATACTTGCAATTTTCATAAAATCTTCTAAAGTAGCTAAAACTTCATGTCTTGCAATTATTTTTGTATCTAGTATATTCTTTAATCCTGTTCCACTTTCTTTATATGGAGGATTTGTTACTACTGCATCAAACTTTGTTTCACAAATAAAATCTTTTATATTAATATTTTCTATTTTTATTCTATTTTCTAAATTATTTAATTCAATATTTCTTTTTGCCAAATTGTAAACATTCTCTTGAACCTCTATACCCGTAATCTTTGAGCCTGGAATTTTAGCAGAAAATAACAGTTCCAAAATTCCATTTCCTGCCCCTAAATCCAGAATATTACTGCCCTTGCGAATATCTTTAGCAAATCCTGAAAGTAGTACACTATCAATTCCAAAACAAAACCATTTTTTATTCTGAATTATCTTTAAATTATTTAATTCTAAATCATCAATTCTCTCATTCTCTCCTAAATCCATAAGTAACCCTTTCAACAAAAAATCATAATATATTATATAATATATTTGATTAAATATCAAATGAATAAAAATGACTTATAGTTACGACTAGATAAACTTAAAATCTACGCAGGGTATTCATATATAATGCCCATGGCTAGACAGATGATATTTTAAAGCTGTAAACTATAATAAAAAAGGAGATTACATATGGATAATAATTTATTTTATAAAAGAAATACAGACAAACCCAATAAAGTAAGTTTTAAACAAAAAAAAGAAAACACTCTAAATTCTTTAAGCGAAGTAGAGCGTTTCCTTCATAATTATAAACACTTTATGAAATATGTTAAATTATATAAGTTTTTTAAATAATCTCTCTTACAAAATTTTTATCAAAACTAATGTCTGTGCCTTCAATTTTTTTATTTTATTCACCATCAATTAAAAACTTCACAGAATTTACATCATTTAATTCTGTAAGAGTATTAACAATTGCAGAAATTCCTTGACTTATATTCTCCGCATTTTGATTCTCTATAAAATCTTTTGATAAATCTAAAGTAACAACCCCTAAAGTATTTGTTGCTCCATTTACTTTAGTATTAGTAGGAATAACGCTCCTCAAATTTTCTGTTTTGGGGCTTTCAATTAAATATTCTGTTAAACTCTTATATGGATTTTCAATCAGATTTTTTACATCAATAATTCTAGCTTCTGGCATAAGAGTATTTGTTTCTGAATTCATGTAATAAAGAGAAATTATAGTCTGTCTTTCTTGTTCTTCTGTTATTTCTTCTCCTGGCGTTATCTCCGAATTGCTATCTCCTACATCTTTCTTGCCAAAATCTATAACTGCAAAAGCAATTACTACCAAAACTATAATACCAATTAAAATTAAAAATATCTTCCCATTTTTCATATTAAACTCTTCCTTTCCAAAACATCAATTAACTTTTGTGTTTTCAGTTAAATATATTTACACTTAGGACAAATTATGATTATTTAATTTAAAAAATTTTTATTTAGTTTAAATAAATTTTTTATGTTCAATTAATAAATAGTCCAAACTCTTACGCAAATTGGAATTAAATAGATTTCATAGCACCTTTTGACATTGACAAATTTTGAATTTACGTATAAAATTATAGGCAGAATAATATTTATTCTAATGGAGGTTAAGAAAATGGAGAATGAAAAATTGCTACATGTCGGCTTAGATGTTGGTTCCACTACTGTAAAAATAGTTGTAATGAATAATAACTTAGAAACTATCCATACATCTTATAAAAGACATTTTTCTGATACAAAAAATACAGTATGTAAAGTTCTAGAGGAACTTGCTGAAACCTATCCAAATAATGAATTTACTATTGCCCTAACTGGTTCTGGTGCAATGTCAGCTGCAAACTTTTTAGATTTACCTTTTATCCAAGAAGTTGTATCTTGCAAACGTGCTGTTGAAAAATATATTCCACAAACTGATGTTGTAATCGAACTAGGTGGAGAGGATGCAAAAATTATATATTTTGATAAATTTGTAGAGCAACGTATGAATGGAACTTGTGCTGGTGGAACAGGAGCTTTCTTAGACCAAATGGCTAGCCTTTTACATACAGATACTGAAGGCCTTAATGAACTTGCAAAAAATTTTAAAACCATATATCCTATAGCTTCA
>CANDSI010000082.1 GCA_947388575.1 uncultured Mycoplasma sp. | reverse complement strand
ATTATCGCAATTTTAACATCTTTATCTTTATTTTATTTAATAAGGTACTATTTTGAAGACAAAAACAAAAGTAAAATTATTCCCAAAATATCAAAATTGACATTTGGGATATATTTATTTCATTATATATTAATATACAAAATTTACAATATAAGTATAATGCAAAGTGTATTTAAATTTAATCCATATTTTAGTGTAATTTTACTAGAAATCTTATGTTTTATTATTAGTGGAATTATTACATATATATTACAAAAAGTTCCAATAATAAAAAGATTTTTATAGTATTAACTATTATAATTAATTACAGAGATTAAACGAAAATATAAAATATAAAAATGACTAAAAATAAAATCCCTAGTTTAGCGCTAGAGACTTTTTTATACCCAAAATTCAAATATTTTTCTAAAATAGAAGAATAAATTAGATTTCATAAATACATCATCATTAAGAACTAATAATAGATTAAATATTAGCCCAAATATAAAGCAAGCAAATAATATTTTAGTTAAGAATCTTTTTTTATTATCATCTAATTTAGTAAAAAGATGGAATATAACTATCGCTGTTGCAAAATACATTAGAAAGCCAAAATCACATATATAACGCGGAAGTATCCCTGCCATTTCAGTATCTGCTATAATAATAATTAAGCTAAATATAACTGAGAGTAATCCAAGCTTGTATAATGTTTTATTTTCAAGTTTATTTTTAAATTTAAATATAAGTAACCCAAATATAGTAAGAAGATTAACAAATATAAAGCCGCCGGTCATAGATTCATAAATTGTAGTTCCAAGATAATTAGTACTAACTCCAAATCTAGATAGAAAAGGAAACTTTAAAATAAATTGGAAAGGAACTAAAAGATAATAATATATGCCAAGAGGAATTCTACCAAGAATAAAGCCTCTCTTAGTCATATCATTAGTAGTTAAATTATAATTAGCGCCAAAATCAAATGGTGAGGCAAACCTTATATAGTTATACCACATTAGAAGTAGAGCGATAACTATATAAGGCATAGCAAAGGCTATAGTTTTCTTAAAAGATTTCAAGCTTAATAATTCGCGTTTTTTAACATCTTCCCAAAATAGAGGAATAGCAAAAAAACTAGTTAATAAAAGTTGAGGTCGTGAGGCAGCAACACAAGCCATACATAAACTTCCTAAGAATAAATATTTAGAATTCAAATCATTTTCTTTCGCTTTTAACCACCAAAACACTCCATAAACACTAAACATAACAGCCATTATGATAGGTAAGGAATAATGATCGGGTCTACCAATAATATATAATATACCACAAGCATTAACAAATAATAATGTAAAAGCTAGGTATACACCAAGACTAACTTTTGGATAATACTTTTTACATAAATGATATAGTAGTAAGAATACTCCAATTACTGTAGCTATCATAGTAATATTAATACAGACAGCAGTATTTATATGATTACCAGTAATTGCATAAAACGGCAGATAATAAAGAATAACAGGAGCTACCCCAAAATAAACATAATATTTATTATTATAGAAAGCTACATCCCAAATATAATCTTCATCTGATTCTTTAAAAGCCTCTTCACGAACTCTTTTGTCATAAGGATTTTTAAGATTTTTCAAAATATCGCTAGGCTCTTCATTTAGATATGGGTGCCCTTCCATAAATGCTTCAGTTAAAAGTTGATATTGCATTCTTTGTTTATCTTGTGATTCCTTAAATTGTTCTTGGGTAAAATAAGTATTAAGCTGACCAACACCTAACATAAATAGAAGTTGCAGTGTTAGAGCTAAACCAATTTTTCTTTTTACATCTTTAGAGGCTAAAGAAATATTATAAATGGAAGATTTAGGTCTAAAAATATAAATAACTAATAATAAAGAAAATATTAAAAGTGGTCTAACAAGAGAGATAGTAAAAGGAACTACAACATTAAATTTAATATCTTTAACAATGAAAGTATCTTCTTCTTCAGGAGTATTTACATAAATTCTAATCCAACTTGTATTACCAGAAGCATGATATCGAAGTATTTCACCAGAGTTATTTTTACGAGCATTAAATACCCTTTCTTGAGGATAAATAGGAAGACGAGAAGAAGCATCGGTAAATCCAAGTGTCGCATAAATTACTTCAGAATTATCTTCACTATTAACAATTTCAAAATTAATATAAATATTTTCTAAATGTCCCCAAAAGTTATCTATTTGCACATAATTAAGTTCACTATCTACAACTTTAAGACTACCATCAGGCATCTTTTCTATACCTTTACCAATAACAAGATTATCCGTATTAGCATTTATATCTTTAAAAAATAAAGATTCATAAAATCTAAAATTAAACAAAGTAAGTTCTAAGATTATTAATATACTAAGAGAGATAAAACCAAATTTAAAAAAATTTTTATAAGTTTCGCTTTTTTTATAACTTATCCCAAATAGAATTAATATAAATAATAAAATTAAAATAAAAATAAGTAATTTCATTCCCATCACCTTTATTAATTATAACATAATAAGCTATACATAACAAATGACAAATAAGTAATATTTATTTACATGACACTATATTTATGCTAAAATCTATGTAAGAAACGAGGTAAATATGAATAAAATAGCAGTTTTAATACCATGTTACAATGAAGCTAGGACTATAGAGAAGGTAGTAAAGGATTTTAAGAAAGAATTACCTAATGCTGATATATATGTATATGATAATAATTCTAAAGATAACACTGCTGAAATAGCTAAGAAAGCAGGAGCAATTGTTAAGCATGAATATATGCAAGGAAAAGGTAATGTTATCAGAAGAATGTTTAGAGAAATAGACGCTGATTGTTATTTAATGGCAGATGGTGATGATACCTACCCAGCAGAACATGCTAAAGAAATGTGTGATTTAATTCTTGAAGGAAAGGCCGAAATGGTAGTTGGAGACCGTTTATCAAGTACTTATTTCACTGAAAATAAAAGAATGTTTCATAACTTTGGCAATGTATTAGTAAGATTTTTAGTTAATCGTACTTTTAAAAGCAATGTAAGAGATATTATGACAGGATATCGTGCTTTTAGTAAAACATTTGTTAAATCATTCCCAGTAATTTCAGGTGGATTTGAAATTGAAACCGAAATGACTATCCATGCATTAGATAAAAGAATGAAATTAGAAAACGTTTTAATAGATTATCGTGATAGACCAGCAGGCAGTGTTTCTAAATTAAATACTGTTAGTGATGGTGTAAAAGTATTAAAGACTATTGCTACTTTATTTAAGCAATATCGCCCATTTACATTTTTTACAATTCTTTCTATTTTATGTCTATTAGTAGGAGTAGCATTTTTTATACCACCGTTATTAGGCTATTTAGATACAGGTTTAGTTGAAAAATTCCCATCATTAATCGCTGCATCTTTCTTTGGTATTATAGCTATTCAATTATTTGTAGGTGGTTTAGTACTAGAAAGCATTGCCAGAAAAGATAGACAAAACTTCGAGTTACATTTAATTAATTTAGAAGAAAACAAAAAATAAAAGGTAAAATAATACCTTTTTTAAATGCTAAAATTTGTCGAGTTTTAACTATATTTGTCCTAAATAAGTCAAATTTTATCCTAAATTAATAGATTACTTGATTATTCTTATTTTTTAAGATAGTAAAACTTGTGTTAGGCATAATGTTTACTAAAATTGACACACATTATCTCCCTTGCTCCAGTGGAGGTTTGGTTAGATTGTGAGGTGTTAGCTATTAGTGGTGAAGAAAGTGATTTCTTATATCATAAGTTTGATTGAAAAGTTAAATGAAAAGACATCAACAATTACAATCATTAACAAAGGTAACATAGTTATCAATGTTAGTGAAGTAAAAGTTAATGTCACTTTGAAAAACAAGTAGGCATTTATGTCCTAACGCTCTACTTATTTAAGTCTAGCATATTTTTGCCATAAATACAAGGATTATTCAACAGTAACAGATTTAGCGAGATTCCTTGGCTTATCAACATCAAGATTTTTTTCTTTTGCAACATAATAAGCAATTAATTGTAATGGTATAATAGCGAGTATTGGAGCTAGAAGATAGTTTGTTTTTGGTATATCAATAATAGTAATATCATTATTTTCATAATTGCAATCAGTAACTAAAACTACTTTAGCTCCTCTAGTAATAACTTCTTGCAAGTTACTAATTGTTTTTTCTAATATTTTTTTATTTGTAACAATACCCATAACTGAAGTACCATCTTCAATTAAAGCAATAGGACCGTGTTTTAACTCACCAGCAGGATAAGCTTCACTATGGATATAAGCTATTTCTTTTAATTTTAAAGAACCTTCCATCGCTGTAGTATAATCATTACCGCGTCCAATGTAGAAACAATTTTTTACATTATGAATATTTTTAGCTATTTTTTTGTAGTTTTCGCTATTTTTAAGAATAACATCAATTTTTTCAGGAATATCAAGTAATTCTCTTTTTAATTTTTCTAAATAGGTATTATCTTTAACCTGCAGAATTTCAGCGAAATAAATAGCCAAAGCTGAAATAATTGATATTTGAGAAACATAAGCTTTGGTACTAGCAACAGCTATTTCAGGACCAGCATGAGTATAAATAGTATAATCTGCTTCACGAGTTATCGAAGAACCAATAACATTAGAAATAGCAATAGTTTTAGCACCACTTTTTTTAGCAAGTTTTAAAGCTGCTATAGTATCTGCAGTTTCACCAGATTGACTAATAAAGATACATAATGTATTTTTATCAATTACTGGATTATTATATCTAAATTCACTTGCCACATCTACAATTGTAACAATGTTAGTTAATTCTTCTATAATAGTTTTGCCAACTCTTCCAGCATGCATAGCTGTTCCGCAAGCTACAATATAAATTTTATTAACATTTTTTAAATAATTCTTATCGATATTTAAATCTAAGAAATTACATTTATCTTCCAATATAATTCTACCAGCTAAAGTTTCGTTTATGGCACGAGGCTGTTCAAAAATCTCTTTAAGCATAAAGTCTTCATAACCATTTTTATCCGCGGCATTTTTATCCCAATCTATTACTTTTTTAGGAATACTAATTTCTTTTAAGTTATCATTATAAAAGACTAGATTATTATTTGTAATATAAGCCAAATCGCCATCATTTAAAAAATAAAAATTTTTAGTATATTCAAGTACAGCAGGAATATCAGACGCAATAAAGTTTTCGCCTTCACCTTCACCAATAACTAAAGGACTATTCATTTTAGCAACATAAATACCATCAAATAAGGGAGATAAAACAAGTATTGCATAACTTCCTTGTAAATCTTTGATAGTTCTATTAAAAGCTTGCAAAAAATCTTTTTCTTTTTCATAATAATAATGAATTAGATTAGGAATAACCTCAGTATCTGTTTCACTTTTAAATTTATAACCATTTTTAGATAAAAATTCTTTTAATTCTAAATAATTTTCAATAATTCCATTATGGACTACCGCAAAATTGCCACTATTATCTAAATGAGGATGAGCATTATCACTACTTGGGATACCATGAGTAGCCCAACGAGTATGAGCAATACCAATAGAGCTATTACTTAACTTTAAATCTGAATTATCATCCAAATTTTTAACTCTGCCTTTTTCCTTAGATATTTTTAATTCTCCGCTTTCAAATAAAGCAATACAAGCTGAAGAAAAACCCCTATATTCTAAAGCTTTAAGACCATTAATAAAAATGTTATAAGCT
>CANDSI010000081.1 GCA_947388575.1 uncultured Mycoplasma sp. | reverse complement strand
GGATTTCCACCCGTTAGATTACTTACCCTTTGCTGGGCGCACAATTACTAGTTACCTTTCAAGTATATTAACACAAATATCATAACTTTTCAACTTAAAAGAATGGTATAACTTGATACCACTCTTTTTCGTTTCTATTCACTTAATGCAATTAACATTAATTCAAATGCATCTTTGAATCCTGCTTCATAATACTTCTGATCGTAGTATGAATTTCTTTCATTTAACACTTCTAAATACTTGTAAAACAAGTCAATAATATTTCTTTTATTTTGCTTCATAACTTTTGGTAGATAATTAATTGTTTCTTTAAATTTCAATTCTTCTTGTTTCAGTCTTTGGTTTACTTCTCGTAAATTTTCTTTGTCTTGTTTTGTTATCATAGCAAGTTCTTCATCTCTAACTTGAAACAATGTATTTAGAATATTCTTTTCATCATTTAACATCACTCTCACCTCCTACTTGGTGTGTGATGTTAACTCTGTTCTGAATTGTTGTCAAGATTTTTCAGTTCATATTCTGGAAAATAAAAAGTTTGTACTTTTTCCTATATCTCATCTATCACTTTTTCGATTAATTCTTTATATTCTTCAATAATATTATCTTGTAGATTAACTTGCTTTTGCTTTATAAATCTTTCTTTATAATCATTCCTTATTCTTTTTAATGCCTTTTCTGAATATACTCCATTATTATGTACTAAACAATTTCTCTCTACTCCAAAAATACAAATTCTTTCATTAATATTACTAAAATCCATCTCTAAATATTGATATATTCTCTGTAATTTACTCATAATGTTACCAAATTTTGTATTCAATAATCCATCTACTATCTTTTCTATTAAGTCAGTTGCATTGTCTGTTTCATTAATATCATTATAAGTTATTTTTACCTCTTGTTCAGCTATAAAAGATTTGTCATACATAGCAATTGCTTTAAAAAATTCTGAACAAAAACTATCAAATATAGTATATAGATATATAATAAGCATTTTATTTTTTGTTTCTTTTGCCTTTATATATTCATCTGCTAAATTTAATATGATACTATTTTCTTTAATTTCTTCAAAACTATATTTGCTTAATACATTAATTTCTTGTTGCATTTTTTTATACTTTTCTTCTTCATTATAACTTAAAGTAAGAATTTCATTAATCTTTTCTTGATTTACATTCTCTAAAAAATCATCAAATATTTCTTTTTCTCTTAAATCTAACTCATTTATATTTACTATGCCTATATTCTTTTCAAGTGGTTTCATAATGAAATCTATATCTGTTAAGTTTTGGTCTAGTTCTGCACATAATCTATAAAATTCATAATCTATTCCCCAATCATAGAAATCTCTATCTTTAAAATAATTTTCCTTTATAACAAGTTTCTTTCATAGTTAAGCTCCTAAATCATTTTTTATGACTATAACATCATATTTCTACAAAATTCAACTTTGAAACCAGAGGAAGTGAGCAAACCGCAAATTAGCATAATAATCCCAATACTTCAAATTGGAATTATTATAATCTATGAAACCGTCGGTCGTTCGCATTGCATCATAGCAGTCTAATATGTAGAACTACTTCTACTATAAATGCTGTTATTTTTAATAACCTTGTTTATACTTGTCCAAACTTTTTACATCTATAAATCCACATCCAAGTATCCTCCTGCACTCTTTATTTATTGTGAGTCTATGTCAAAAAATCTCACTTTCGCATATAATTTAAATAGACTGTTTAAATTACTACGAATGAATTTTATTGCATCGGCTCATTACACCTATCTCTTTTTTAATGAGTTTATGGCTTCTCTCATATCAAAAAAGCACTTATAAAATTTTACTTTTATAAATGCTTTTTTCTCTATTTATTTCACTTTTTCTAATCAAATTTCTCCTAAGAGAAATTTGCAGGAACAGGGAGTCGACTCCATTCCCACAAACTGCCTAAAAGCGTGGCTTTTAGCGGTATACTCTTTAATTTTAGAGGCTCCTAATAGTCTACTCTAAATTTCTAATAATTTTGAATATTAGAATTTAATTTTTCATTAGTTTTATTCGCACCACAATCGATTTTGTGGCTTTTTATTTTGCATTTAGAGTAACTTATCCAAAGAAAAAAGAATACCAAATTCAAATTGATATCCCTTTATCGTTTCAAATTATATTCAAATAGTCCATACCACCATATAATACTCTATAAATAACAACCTGTTTATAATTTTCTTCTACTTCGTATAATGCTATATAATTATCTATTACCAATTTTCTATATACATCATTATGTGGCTTGATATGCACTTCCACACATGAATATGGATTTTGTTCTAATCGTAAAAAACTTTGTTCAATCTTTTCCATTAATTTATTTGCAACTGATACTTCCAATAAGTTCTCTGAAATGTATTTATAAATTTCTTCTAGTTCTTCATTCGCAATGTCAGTTAAAACAATTTCATAATTATCAGTATCCATATTTCTCTCTCAACTCTTTGAAAACAGTTCTTGCACTATGAACTTTTCCTTCTTTATATTGTTTTTTACTCTTTTCAAGTTTATTATAGAATACATCTCTTTGATATTGTTCTAAACTTATAACTAATAAGTCTTTTTTATTTTCTCTTTTTATAATTATTGGCTCTATATCATTACTTGCGTTCACTACATTTTCAAATTCTTTAACACTTATCTCTCTTTGCATAATATTCACAACCTTTCCATATACTATATTATATCATACCTTTCTAAAAATTAATATCCTTTTTATTTTCTTTATTAATTTTAATTTATTACTCCTTTATTCGCACCACAATCAATTTTGTGGATCTTTTTCTGTAATTTAGAGCAATTTATCCAAAGTTAAATTCAAATTGATATTCTCCAATTTCAAATTTATTTATAATCTGACTTCTCGTCTTTACTTATTTAATCTGTATTTTCTATTCTTGTTACTACCTTCTGCAATTAATATATTTTCTTTTACCATTTGATTTAAACATTCTCTTACCCAAGATTTACTTTTCAATTCTAATATTTCTACTGCTATCGTTGTTGTAATAAAATCATTTATTTTTAAATACTCTATAATTTTATCGCTTGTACTTATCGCCGGTTTATCACCAGTGTTTTTCAGTTCATTCTCAGCAACACTTGTTATAGGAATTACTGTCCTAAAAATATCATCTTCCTTAAATTCTGGTACTCCTCCAGAATATATTTTTGTATATTTGACCATATTTTTTACACCAGAACCTAATTCATCAGCTAATCCAACTTCTTTAAAAAATTTTGCTAACTTTGGGTTTTTAGGATATGGCTCATAAGAATGTATATCTAATTTTCCTATCATCTTAGCACGATTTGCATTTTCTGTTCTGATGCAATTCTTTTCTATAATTAATTTTGCAGGATATGGATAAAAAAACTCACGATGTATCAATAGATTAGCACACAACTCTCTTGTAATTTTGTTTCTTACATCTATTCTTTGTGTTCCTTCTAGATAAAATTTATCGTCTAAATGTTTGTCTACAAAAGCAATTAATATAAGTAATCTTTCTAAAAAATTAATTATATCTTTTGATTTTTTCCTCTTTCCACCCAGTAATGTTTCCTCCACGTGCTATCACTTTTATATGAAATATCATTATTAAAATTATGAATACTACTATGATTTTACAAAGCATCTTTTTCCCTATTTACTTATTTCCATCTAAACTGGTTTTATCAAATTCAAAATAGTAGTTATTCCCAATCTTCTTATATAATCAATTATATTTTGACTATCTGCTTCATTTCCACCATCACTCAGCATTGTTTCACCCTTATTTATAATTAAAGTGCTGTCTGCCTGTCCAACATTAAAATAATAAATTCTTAATATATCCTCATCTATATTAATTAAAGGTCTATTTTTAACAACTGATATTATACCAATAAAAATACATAATACAATAATTACTACAAATACTATTACTTTACTATTAATATTTCTTTTTTCCATTTAATTACTCCTAGCAATCTAACTCAATTATTTTTTATAACATATTCTCCATTTTCGCAAGTAAGAATTAACCCTTGTTTTAAATGATTTATTATATCCTTTGAAAAGTCAGAAGAATCAAACTCCAAACCAGTTTGTTGATTTTGCAATATTGCATAATCATCCCCCACTTCCGTTACTAAATATTCCACCCCTTCTGCTTTATATTCTGAAAGTAGTTTTTCGTTATTTACTCTAACCTCATTTAATCTATTAATAGATTCTTTTGTAAGTTCTTCATCTATTACCATCTTCCCATTTTTGTACCTTAAAATAGTGCCTCTAGTTACTCCTTCTGGCAATTCATCTAAATTTATATTCTTACCACTTCCAGTCCCATTTTGAGCAACAACATATACTTTACCCTCTTTATTTATATCTGACATAACACAATAAGTGGTATTTTGGCTCTTTATCAAATTTTCTAAATAGCTTGATAATTCACTAATAAATCCACTAATAAAATTGGGAATAGTACCATTTTTTCTATTCTCTAAATCATTTTTATTAAAATTAAAATCCAATTGCATACAAAAGCCTCCAAGACATATTTATAAATTAAATGGGAATGATAGCTTCCAAAGTTCTTCATAAGATATAGGTAATTATTTACTGTAGATTGGTCTTTCAATATCACTAAAAAGTTAAGAAACAATTTTTTGAGCAAAATTGTATTGAACTAAACTATATGTAGGTTATATCATATCTTAGGTTAGCTTTCAATAGTTGCACTTAATTTAATATGTAATTTTAGGCGATTGCTTTAAATATATTTTTGACTCCTAGAGAAGTTGGTGTTAACTTAAAACAAGGTTACAACGGTGATTTATCTGCAAGAGATGCTGGTAGAATCGGTGGACAAATGGTTAAAAAGTTAATTCAACAAGCTGAAAACCAAATGAAATAGTTTCATTTAAGAAACAATCCTTGTTGTATACTTATACAGCAAAAAAGAAACCTATTTAGATTACATATTTAGATAGGTTTCTTTTTTATATAATTATTTACTTACGCTTCTGGTTCTACTAAACCATAGTTACTATTATCTTTTAGACGATAAATAACATTTACTTTTCCTGTTTCGATATTAATAAATGTTAAAAATTTATCTTGTGGTTTTTCTTCTAGTTTTAACTTTGCATCTTCTGGTGATAATGGTTTGATTTCATAATATAATGTTTTGATAATTTCACCTTCAATTGGATGTTCTTCTACTTCTCTTGCCATTTCTTTGTTACGAATAGAATCAGTCATATTTTGTTGGTCTTTTTTGGTTTTCATTTTTCTAATTTGACCTTCTAAAATATCAATATTTTTATCAATAGAAGCATATAAATCTCTGTGAGCTGTTACTGCTCTAAATCTATCTGTTGGTGTTCTTACTTCTGTTTCTGCTACTTGCATTCCACCTTCTGTTTTAATGGTTGCTGTAACATCAAATTCTTCTCCAAAATATTTTATTAATCTTTCTGATTTTTTACCAATATAATCTTTAATTGCATCTGTTGCTTTTAGTTCTTTTCCTACTATTTTAATGTTCATAAACATCTCTCCTTCCAATTTTTTCTTTGCTGTCTTTGGTATACGTTTATTATATATGTTTTCTTTTTCCTTTTCAAGTTTTTTTTGAAATTCATTGTTCTTTTAAATAAATTTATTGGAGTTGGTTAATTAAAAAAAGTAAATTCCACATAGCAATAAAAATTGATTGTACGCAAGAAAAGTCCAC
>CANDSI010000080.1 GCA_947388575.1 uncultured Mycoplasma sp. | reverse complement strand
TACTAGGATTGGTTCTTTTACTCCTATCATTTCTATACTTTTTACCATGTTTTGCATTTCTTCGTTATCTTCTATTTTAAATGGATGATTTGGAAAATCGGAAATTTCATTTGGATCTAGCATTACAACTGTTTCTGCTTTTCCTTTATTAGTGCTAAACTTAAATAATTCATCTACACTCGTAAGTTCTAGCTTTAGTTCTTTCGCTATTAGCTAACACCTCCTTTGTAAATTCTTCGTAAGCTATTGCTGGCTTACTTCTTTTGTCATAAGCATATACACTTTTGCCCTCTATCGTACTTTCAGCTGCTTTTACTCCCATAGGAATTACTGTATTGTATATTTTTATATTTCTACCATAATTATTTCTTAATGTTTCTATTGTAGTCTTGGCTAGTTTTGTTTTCATATCTGCAATAGTTAATAATACTCCCTCAATTTTTAATTTACGATTGATGTGTACTCTTGTTTTATCTATTGTTTGAAACAATTGTGTCATACCTTTTAATGGTAGATACTGGGCTTGAACTGGTATAATAACACTATCTGCTGTTGCTAAAGCATTTATTGTTAGCAAACCTAAAGAAGGTCTACAATCAATTAAAATATAATCATAATTTTCTCTTACTTTGCTAACATATTTCTTTAAAATGTTTTCCTTATCTATATATTTGATCATTGATGTTTCTAATGCTTCTAATTCAATATTTGCTGGAATTAAATCTATTCCCTCATTATTTCTCAATATTGCCTCTTCTTGGTCTATATCAATTTTCTGTATTACTTTTTCCATTAGTGTTTTTATTGTATTTTCCATGTTATCTTGATTTTTGAATCCTAATGATGTAGTTAAATCCCCTTGTGGCAATACTTATTTACAATATTTTTTAATTTTTTTCAAAAATTTAATAACTGTGTCCTTTTTATGCAACATTTTCAACTTTAATTTTCAATGTTTCATCTGTAATAATCTTCTTAATCAATTCTTCATAAGTCAATTTTGCTCCGTTAGATTGAATTAAATTGACAGTATAGATTGTTCCATTTATCTCTAACTTGAATTTACATTCATTATTATTCTTCTGTTCTTTAGACATCTTTTTTCTCCTCCTTTCCATTTTTAAGCATAAAAAAATAGAGATACTAATTTCTTAATATCTCTGTGCTTATTATATTTAATTTTTTTAATTACATTTATCAAATTTTCTTTTAAATTTTACTTAAAAATCCACAGTATAAACCTGTGGACTCTTAATTTGTATTATATATAAAATCTTTCATTTTCAAGTGTTTTACTTTTATTTAATTAAATTTTTCATTTATAAAATGCCTTTATCTATCACATCCTTTCCAAAAATCTCTAAGTCTTTTATATTATTTAAGTCAGATAAATCTTTTCCATCATATTTTTCTAAAAAATTTAGTAATGAAGTTCGTCTGACTTTTAGACTTCCTAAATTTAATGCTGGTAAATAACCTTTTCTTATCAAATTATAAACATATCCTACATTTGTTTTTATTAAGAGTGATACTTCTTTAACTGTATATAAAACATCTTCCAAAATTTATCCCTCCTCATTATTCTTTGGAGTCTTATTAACAAAGCCACCTATATTTAAGGGTTTCATTTTAGCAATTGCCTCATCAAGTTCTTTCTCATTAGTTATTCCACACTTTTTTAATTCTTTCCATAAATTCTCAATATTCACTTTCTTTCCTTTCAGTATCTAATAATATTTTCTTTATCATTTCTAATTTTGTTTCAGCTATTGTTGCTCTTTCTATTGCTTTTTCATACATTTGAATATTAACTGTATCTGAACCAACTTTTATTCTATATCTGCCTGTTTCAGTAATCTGGTATTCTACTTGATTTGTTGCAATTAACTTCAATACATTCTTATGTCCTATTTTAAATCTTCTCATATATTCATTAACACTTATATATTCTTCCATTATAGTTCCACCTATTTTATTGTCCTTTTAATGTTAGTTTTTTGTTTATTTCTACTAATTCTAAATATATCAAATTTAATAAATTGTCTTGTTTTTCATCTTTAATATTTACATATTCAAGAAATTTACTTCTTATGATGTTATAATTCCATCGCCCTCTTTTGCTTTCTACTGCTGTCCCCCAATTTACTTTACCTTGTCGTAGTAAAGCTCTAATATATTCAGGATTCTTGCCAATTATCTTTCCTGCTTGTTCAGGAGTTAATGTTTCCACTCTTTTTATATCTTCTTCCATCAAAATTGCCCCTTTATAAACTTAAATTATTATTCTTCTTTATTTCTCTTTACCTTATACCAATCTCTAATAGCACTTCCTAAAGCTACTTTTTCTTTTCCGTAATTTTCACTTGGAAAATCCTTGCTATTATAAATGCATAATGCTGTTGGTACACTGCATTTTCTTAATTTTGCAAATTCTGTTGGAGTATAAAAATAATTATCTTGTAACTCTCTTATTTCATATTCTTTTGTTTCATTTTTTTCTTTTTCCAATAATACCACCTCTTATTATTTTTTTAATTTATTACCCTCAATATACATCGCCACCATTCTTTTTTTATTTGTGTGTCGTGCCGCAAAACTATTTTTATTATACAATAGTTATATTCTAAAATCAAAACTACAAAAAAAGAAACATTAGCACTTTTATTAAATGTTAATGTTTGCTTTTATATCTATTGATTATTTTTTACCATATTGAATATTTTTACAAATTCTGTATGTGTGTTTAATATTATTGAATAAGAAGTTGAACCAATTTGCAAAATTATTCCATCATTCACTTCTGTTACTGATGTTATCTTATCAAATGTTTTATCAAAACATTCATTAGTTGAAGAATAAATCACTCTTTTATTTGTAATATATAATGTACCAGCATATGTTGTTCGTTGATTTTCTCTTATTGCTTTTCCCCCAGAGCCACCTGTTCTATATGTTAAGCCTTTCATTAGTCTAATACTAATTCCACTACTTTTACCTGTATATCCTGTAGTTATTGTTTTATCCTTAAAGGTATATCCTATATCTGCATAATGGCATACCTCATCATTTGCTAAATTTATATTTGTTCCTATTATGGTAGGTAGTTGACCATTTTTTATCATATTTAATGTTTCTGTACTCATTAATGATTTACTATTAGTATTTTTTCCAGTAAGTTCTTTAATAATATCTATAATCCAACCAATTCCACAAAGTCCTCCTGTAAATAAATATATTAGTCCCATTTTGTAATCTTTATCTATAAACTTATGAACTCCAAATACACCTAAAAATATTACAATTAATAATCTTGTTTTTTTGTTCATTCTAATTTCCTCCATAGTGTAAGTAAATTGCATATATTATGCTCTCGGTCCTACGAATTTATCTCCGTTTAAATGTATCATATGATCTGGCATTTCACTTAACCATACTTCTGTTTCCCAAGCTAAATCTTCTGCAAACTTTTTAAAAGTTTTCATATCTATAAATGCTGTAACAAATATTTTTCCTAAATCACACTTTTTTGTCATTTCATTTATTTCTAATATTCTCTTTGGACTTATCGGACCAACACTTGTAACTGCTTCAATGAAATAAACCCATTTCTTATCATCTTGATATAAAATAACATCTGGCAATTTTTCGTGTTTTCCCATTGATATTTTCAGTTTTTTTAACAGTTCGTTGTCCTTATATAAGTCTTTATCTTTAGTATCTCCAACATATAGTACAATACTATTCTGTGCAAATCTTGGAGCAAATTCTTCTATTATAGCTTTTTGTAATTCATTATGCTTTCCTGTGCTAAATTCAAATTTTTCTCCATTTATTATTACAGGCATCTTTGTCAGTTTCCTTTTGTTTTCATAAATGCTTATTAGTTTTTCGTGATTTTTTAAATATTTTTCTTTTTCACTTTCCCACTTTGCTGTTTTATATTTTTTAATTAAATCTAAAGCTTCTATCGTTAATCTGTATCTATAATTAGGACTGTTTGTTGGTTTAGCATTGTCTTCAACTATAGCTGCAATCCTAAAATGGTGTAATGCTTGTTTTCTAAATGTTTCTCTACTGTTTTCAGCATATACAATATTATACTTTTCTTTTATAAATTCCATAATATCGTGTATTCTAATATATTTATTAGTTGCTTTTTCCCATTCTTGATTTTCTTCTAATTGTAATAAAGCTAATAGAGTATATGCACATAAATCTGATTGTTGTGATTTTGGCATTCCTATTTCTTTTAATATCTCTTTTGCCTCGTCTAATTTATTCATTACTAATCGCCTCCAATAATACATTATCACATATTTCAGTTGTTATATTTACTTTTTTTTGTAATCTCTTTCCTATGTTTTTTATAATATTTTCATTTGGTATAGGTATATTATTTATCTCTGTTGCATTTACTTGAGTTGAGCCATTTAAGATTCTATAATACTTATCATATAATGTACTATTATAAATTCCATATAATCCATATATAACATCTTCATTTATATCTTTTTTATCTATACTGCCAATAAAGTTAATATGATTTTCAGTAGATATATACTCATAGTTTGCAAAATCTTTTTTGAAAAACATAACAGGTTGTATTCTTCTGTTTTCCTCTTTACTGCTAAATCGTTTTATGAATAATGAATTAGTATTTTTTTGTAGTAAAGCTGTATTATCTTTACTCACATACTGCAGTTCATCTTCATTGCTTGGAAATTTTATAAATCCTTTATTAAAATGAATAGATGAAAAAAGAGGAACACTATTATTTGATGCCTTATTTGTTAAATATTCTTCATTTCTGAAATCAACAGTTAATCCTGTTTTCAATTTCAATCCTATATCTTCTAATTTAGTATGAAAAGATTTTATTGTTTCCAGCACCTCAATATCAGTATTATCTATTGGCAAATATACATATCTTTCATTATCTTTTTCTACGCATACATTATAATCAATATTGTAAGATTTTAATTCTTCAAAATCTTCATTACTATATGATTGCGTTATATGAATTTTGTTCTTTATTTCTTTAGTCTTTATAGCTTTTAAAATCATAGTTTCTTGTAATACATTTTCCTTATTAAATACTTTATCTCTACTAATAAATAAATGTATATCAGTAAGCCTAACATTATCTAAAAATACTTGTCTAAACTTTTTAAAATATGCCCCTGATGTCCACGATCTAGGAACTATAAATATCATTTCTCCATTATTAGTTAGTAATCTCATAGCTTTCGTCATAAACAGAAAATATAAGTTAGGCTGTCCATATATCACTTCGCTCATTTCTTTTGCTTCAATGTCATTCTTTCCTATTTTTTTATATGGTGGATTACTTATTATAATATCATAACTTGTTTCTTTATTGCTTAGTATAAAGTTTTCTTTAATAATATTATATTTCGTTAATTTACTTACTTTTTCTTTTGTTTCTGCCATATTCTTTTCTAATATTGGTATAATTTCTAAATCATTTTCATATAAATCTATTTCTATATTTTGTATATCTTCTTCTTTATTCAACTTTTCTAATAATGCTATACTTAAAATTCCTGTTCCAGCTCCTGCATCTAATATTTTTATATTATCTTTTTTATAGTTACTTAATTCTGCCATATATATAGCCGTTTCTTTTGATGTGAAAAATTGCCCTATTTTTTTTCTATCACTTTTACTTTTAGAATTAAGATACTCATCTGTACTATTTAAAACCTTTTCTAATAACATCTTTACTCCTTCATTTTTTCACATTATACCACAAATTTTAAGAAAAAACATA
>CANDSI010000079.1 GCA_947388575.1 uncultured Mycoplasma sp. | reverse complement strand
TTATAATTGAAAAAATAAAATCTGTTTGTGGCTCAGGTAAATAAAAATGTTTTTGTCTAGAATTTAAAAATCCTTGCCCGAGCAATCCTCCTGGTCCTATTGCATATAAGCTTTGAATAATTTGATATCCTGCTCCTAAAGGATCGCTCCAAGGATTTAAGAAAGATACAATTCTTGCCATTCTGTATGGCGCCGCTATAATAAGACCTACTATACCAGCTAAACCCAAAACACCTAATTTAACAAAAAAAGAAATTTTAAGACCTGATATAAAAATAAGACATATTAAAGTAAGAGCGATAACCATCGCTGTTCCAAAGTCTGGTTCTAACATAATAAGTAAAAAGAATACACCTATAACAATAAAAATTGGTAAAGCTCCTTTTTTAACATCTCTCATGTTTCTTTGATTTCTTTCTAAATATTTAGCCGTATATATAATAAGACCTATTTTAGCAAACTCACTAGGTTGAATTCCAAAACCACCTATACCAAACCAACTTCTAGAACCGTTTCTAACGCTACCTATACCTGGTATTAAAACAAGCGTAAGAAGTAAAAAGCATATACTTAAAATTAAATTAGATTTTTTCTTTAAAAACTCTAAATTTATTTTCATTGCAATATTCATAATTATTAAGCCTACAAAGAAAAATAAAGCTTGGTGTTTAACATATTTAAAAGCATCATGAAACTTAAATTCTGCCCATATTGAACTAGCTGAATATATCATAATAATACCAAATATACTTATTAAAATAACTGATATTAAAAGCAAATAATCAATATGTTTTTTCTTCATAGGTATCACCTAAATAATTTTATGATAATAACCAAGAAAAATGATTTTTATAAGCAAAAAACAGCCTTAGCTGTTTAATTTTTTATTTAAAATTTCTTTAGTTAATACAGGATTAGCTTTCCCTCTTGTTTCTTTCATAACTTGTCCTACAAAATAATCAAAAAGATTAGTTTTACCATTATGATAATCATCTATTTGACTTTGATTATTAGCTAAAATATTATCAATCAAACTAATTAGAGTATCTTCATCACTAATTTGAGCATTATCACTACTTAAGAAATCTTTAACTTCTTTTTTAGTTTCTAACACTTTATTAAATATTTCTTTCGCTTGTTTATTACTAATAACTCCACTATTTATAGCATCCATTAAATCTTTTAAACGTTTAGGATTAATATAAAAGTCTTTAATATCTATTTCTTCACTATTCAGATAACCCATAATACTAGTAGTTATCCAGTTACTAGCCAACTTAGCATCAATACCAATTTTAACACATTCTTCAAAATAATCAGATATATCTTTATTTTTAACTAATACTCCCGCATCATAATTACTTAAACCAAGATTTTTTATATAATTATATTTTCTTTCTAAGTGTAATTTAGGTATTTCGTTTTTAATATCTTCTAGCCATTCTTTAGTTATTCTATATTTAGGAATATTTGGTTCTACAAAATACTTATAATCTATCGCATCAACTTTACTACGCATACGAATAGTACTCATAGTCTCCTCATTCCAACGTCTAGTTTCTTGTTCGACCTCAGAATATCTACCTTGTTCTTTTAATTCAGTTTGTCTTTTAATCTCATAATTTATAACATCTTGAACTCCACTAATTGAGTTAACATTTTTAACTTCAACACGAGTTCCAAATTCTTTAGCATCTTCATCCATTATTGAAACATTAACATCACAACGAACTTGACCTCTTTTAGTATCAGCATCACTTACATCCATATAACGATACATCTCTATAATATGATTTATAAAAGCTACTGCTTCCTCTGCTGAATGTAAACACGGCTCTGTAACAAGTTCTAAAAGAGGTACTCCACATCTATTATAATCAATTGTTGAAGTATCAAAATAATGATCCAAGCTAGCTGTATCCTCTTCTAAATGCACATCATGAATCAATACTGGAATTAACTTATCATTTACTTCAATTTCTATTTTACCATTAATACCAACGGGACTATCCATTTGGGTAATTTGATATCCTTTAGGTAAATCTGGATAATAATAGTTTTTACGATCAAAATACATATATTCTGGTTGAGAACAATTAAGAGCTAGACTTACCTTTAAAGCATCTTTAACACATTTTTTATTTACTACTGGTAAAGTACCAGGAAAAGCCATATCTAAAAGTTGAATATTACTATTAGGAGTTTCATTATATGAGTTAGCAGCACTAGAAAACACTTTAGAGTTACTCTTCATTTCACAGTGCATTTCTAGACCTATTACAACGATTTGTTTTTTCATTAGTTTACCTCCTTAGCAATTTGATCTTTATATGCCATTTTTGATTCTAAAGCATAAGCAAGGTTTAAAACATTTTCATCATCATAACAATTTCCAGTTATATTAACACCAACTGGTAAACCATTTACAAAACCATTTGGAATTGTAATAGATGGAAATCCACCAAAATTTCCAATTTGTAAATGATCTTCTAAAGCCATTGCCTCTCTACTAACCTTATCAATAGAGCCATCTAATAATTTAGCAGGCCCACAACTAACAGGTAAAATTAGCCCATCATATTTTTCAAAAAATCCCTTCATTAAATTTACAATTAAACGACGAAGCTTTTGAGCATTTTTAAAGTATCTATCTTGATTTTCTTTTTGTAAAACATAAGAGCCAATAACTAAACGCCTTTTAATGAGTGGTGAAAAACCTTTAGTGCGATAATCAACCATCATATCAATAATATTTTTTTTATCGCTTCTAGGCCCATAAATGATACCAGTTAGATTAGAAAGATTACTAGTAGCTTCTGCACAAGAAATTACTACATAAACTGAACCAATTGCATTCAATATTTTTTGGTCAACGCTTTCTTCATATATTTCAATACCTAATTCCTTGCATAAGCCTAAAGTCTTATGAAAATTATCAAGATGTTCTACTAATTCTTTACTAGGATTATCATAATTATTTATATCACAAAGTTCTTTAATATAAAATAGTTTTTTACCTTCAATATCCCCTGTTAATGCATCTTTTAAATTTATATTACTTGAATCCCATGTTGTCATATCATGAGAATCTTTACCTTTCATAACATCAGTTACAATTGCCGCATCTTCTACACTTCTTGTAAGAACCCCAACAGTATCTAAACTAGAAGCAAAAGGAAAAAGGCCAAACCTACTTATCATTCCATAAGTGGGTTTATACCCTACAATTCCACAATAAGAGGCCGGTTTACGAACTGAATCTCCTGTATCACTTCCAAGCGCATAAGGATAAACACCTGCTGCCACTGCGCAAGCAGACCCGGAGCTTGATCCTGCACACATTCTAGTTCTATCCCAAGGATTTTTTACTGTTCCAGTATGACCTGTTGTCCCAGTTCCACCTAAGCCAAATTCATCTAATACCGTTTTATTAGTAATTACAGCACCAGCATTTAATAGCTTTTGGACAGCTGTAGCATTAAATATTGGCACATAATTATTTAATGTATTAGATGAACCAGTAGTTAAGATATCTTTTGTAGAAAAATTATCCTTTACTCCAAATGGAATACCTGATACTAAACTATCTGTTATATCACTACCTTTAGCATTATCAGCAATTGTTACAAAAGCATTATATTTTTCTTGGACTTCTCTTGATTTATTTAAAGATTCATTCACTAATTCAGCACTTGTTATAGTTCCATTTTCTAAAGCTTTATGAATTTCTAATATACTTTTGTCTACCATTTATTCCACCACCTTTGGCACTTCTATTTCTCTACCTTCAACTGCTCCAGCATTTCTTAAAGAATCTTCAATTTTAATAGATTCTTCAGATATATCATCTCTTAAATCCACTACAAAATTATCTAATGCGTGAGTCATAGGTTCTAATTTATCTATACCATCAATCTTATTAATTAAGTCAATAGTTTTATCAATAACTTCAAATTCATCTAAAACCATTTGATTTTCTTCTTCTGTTAAATTAAATAACAATTTATTAGCATAACTATCGACCATTTCTTTAGTAAATTTACTCATTAAAAACCTCCAAATTAATACTCACAGTTACCTGGTGTTCTAGGAAATGGTATAACATCACGAATATTATCTACTCCTGTAAGATATATTATTAAACGCTCAAATCCCATTCCAAAACCTGAGTGAACACATCCACCATATCTTCTTAAATTTAAATACCAATCGACAACTTCTGTATCTACATTCATAGATTTAGCACGTTTAACTAAAGTATCATAATCTTCTTCACGTTGACTACCACCCATAAGTTCACCTGCGCCAGGGACTTCAAGGTCAACTGCTGCAACAGTTTTACCATCACTATTTTCTTTCATATACCAAGCTTTAATATCTTTTGGCCAATCTGTAATAAACACTGGGCCATTAAAATATTCTGTAATATATCTTTCATGTTCTTTAGCAATATCTTCCATATAATCTGGTTCAAACTCCCATTTTATATCAGCTTTTTTCAATATATCAACTACTTCATGATGAGTAATTCTAACAAATTCTGAATTAATAAGTTTAGTAAGCTTATCTTTTAAACCTTTTTCTACAAATTGATCACAAAAATCGATTTCTCCACTACATCTATCAAGAACTGTTTTTACTACATATTTAAGCATTTCTTCTTCCACGTTCATAAGTCCTTCTAAATCACAAAATGCTATTTCTGGTTCAATCATCCAAAATTCATTAGCATGAGTTTTTGTATTAGAATTTTCCGTTCTAAAAGTTGGACCAAAAGTATAAATCTTTTTAAAAGCCATAGCAAAAGCTTCACCATGAAGTTGCCCCGAACCTGTAATATAAGAAGTTTTACCAAATAAATCTTTCGCCATATCTACTTTTCCATCTATCATAGGTAAATTATTGAAATCAAGAGTTGTTAATTTAAACATCTGATCAGAGCCTTCGCAATCAGTAGTAGTTATCAAAGGAGTATGAACATAAACATAATTACGGCTCTGAAAATACTCATGTATAGCTGATGCCGCTACACTTCTAATTCTAAATACAGCTTGAAATAAATTAGTACGTGGTCTAAGATAAGCTTGTTCCCTTAAGAACTCTCTTGTATGTCTTTTAGGTTGAATTGGATAATCCTCAGGACAATTTCCTAAAACCTTAATTTCTACAGCTTTCATTTCGTAATCTTGATTACCACTTGATTTAACAATTACACCCTTTACTTCTATTGCACATCCCACTAATAGTTTTTGTATTTCACTAAAATTCTTTAAAGCATCATCATAAACAACCTGCAAATGTTCCCCACAAGTTCCATCAGAAAAATCGATAAAACCAAAAGTTTTTTGATCTCGGTGATTTCTAATCCAACCTTGAACAGTTACTTCTTTATTTTCTAAATCTTTAATATTTCTAAATAAATCTTTTAAATCCATATTAATTTTCCTTTCTAAGTTTTTTACATTTCTTTTTTTATATAATTACTTTAATTTTCTAATCTCTAACTTTAATATGCAACTCTTGAAGTTGCTTCTCACTTAGCTCATTAGGGCTTCCCATTAAAACATCCATACCAGAAACATTAGGTGGAAAAACTTGAACTTCTCTTAAATTTTCTTCATCCGTTAAAAGCATTATCATTCTATCAATACCAGGGGCCATTCCAGCATGTGGAGGAGCTCCAAATTGAAAAGCAGTATAAAGAGATCTAAATTTATTCTTAATTATTTCTTCATCATACCCAGCAATATCAAAAGCTTTTTTCATAATTTCAATATCATGATTACGAACAGCTCCACTAGCCATTT
>CANDSI010000078.1 GCA_947388575.1 uncultured Mycoplasma sp. | reverse complement strand
TAACTGTATCTTTCCTAGACTTTGCTTTATGATTAAAAGTATGGACTTCGCCATCACGTACAGTATAGTAGTGGTCTTTGTCAATTCTTCGGATATATCCACCTGTATTTTTTGCTACGTGTTTAATTTCCACTTTTTGATTAGCTTCTTTGTAAATAACTTGGCTTTCGTCTGTTAAACGTATAGGGTTATTTTTTAATACTTCAATTTTCATAAAAATAATTATGATACTTTCTTTTGTGTTTCATAAGTCAAGTCAATAGCCACCTACGGTGGCTCTCGTGGATCGTACTGGCTCTCACTTCGTGTCGCCGTACGGCCACGATTAAACCTAACTTGCTATTAAGATAGCTTACTCCCTAAAATTTTATCAATTAGTTTTTCTTCCTCTTCACTATATTTAACAACCCTAAATCTAGTTAACTCCGATTTGCCTTCTTCCCATAAATAAGCTTCTCCTTGTGAATTTATTTCTTTAATTTCATAGTCTTTAAAAAACATATTTATATGGCTTTCATTTAATTGTGAAAAACCAGCTATACTTTTGAAGTTTAACCTAGCCCCAGAAAATATTTCAGAATATCCACCCTGGTCTACAACTAATAATTTGATTTTTTTAGATGCCCCCATTTTTAGTAGACTAGCTACATTACCTTTTAAAGTATTTGCTTGAGTTTTATTTATTATACTTAAATAATCAAGTAAAGAACTATATTCGTCAATAAGTAAAATTATAGTACTATAATTAGAATTATTTTCGCCACTTTCAGCTCTTTTATTCATAATGTCATAAACTTTGCTTATACCGTCAACAGCATTAAGATAGCCGTAATAATTAGGATAATTTTTAAATTGTATAAGGTCCTCATTTTTAAAATCGGCTATAAAAAGTTCAATTTTTTCATCTTTATTTATTTTTTCTAAATTCATTATTACTTTAGCGACTTCGCCTTTAGTATAGTATGTTTTACCACTTCTCGTACCTCCAATTACTAATTCGTGTATGAAATTATTTTTAAATGTATCTTCATTTGATAAGACAAAATCTCTAATGGTGTCATATTCTTTAGGTACACAATATATATCCATATATTTTTGTTTACTTGGTATTTCTTTAAATCTATATATATTTATATCGTAAGCCCTTTCTAAAATTGGTTTATATTCTTCGAATTTTGCTTGAGGAATATTTTTGCTTATAAATCTAATTATAAGCCCATTTTCTTTAAAATCACTTTTAAATATTTTATATTTTACTGGTATTTCTCCATTTTTATTTTTTATTCCTATATCTAACATAATTTTAGTATCTTTTTTATTGTTTTCTTTTTTTAAATTAAGTGGTTTTAAAGCTATGATTATTGCTAGTAAAATAATCGTTAAAATAGCTCCTAGACCAAATACATAAATATAATATGGTATAGAGTTTTGATTCACGTTCATTAATTCAATTAAAACGTATTCTTTACAATGCCATATTAATTGTGCTATTAATATATATAATGTTACACACAACATTTTTAAAGTATCAACAAATTTTATTTTTTCAGTTATTTTTTCTAATATATTCATAATCATAATATCATTACTCCTATTCTCCCTAATGATAGGGAAGAGAGACTATCTCTCTCTTTAATTATTTATTAGAAAATTCTTGATTAAAAGATTTTAGATTTTCTTCATAAATCTTTTTATATTCTTCTTGCTTCTCACTAGGTGCATTAACAAGAGCTAAATAGTAAAAATCTTCAATTACGGTACTCCAGTCTTTACATTGTTTAGAGTGGATATACCAAGTAAGATACATACCCCAGTAAGCTTTGTGTTGCCTAGAGTAGTCTTTCACTCTTTCTCCAATATCTAAAAACTCATTATAGCTTGATAGTGCTTTTGTTATTTCGCCATTTTCTCTATAAATTTTAGCTTGTTTTAAAAGTTCTTCTTGTTTTTCCTTTAAGTCAATAATCGGTGTAAATTCTTCTTTCATTAGTCGCTCTCCTTTTCTATATGCTCTTCGGATACTTGCCATATTTTATCTGCTAATTCTTTTTGATTAAAGTCTTCAGCATAAGAAGTAGCAAAATCTATAAAATGAAGTAATAAACTACTTCTTTCTTGTAATTTATTTTTTTTACAATAATTAGCCCATACTAGATATAAGCCAAAATATGCTTTAGGCCATATTGAATAATCTCCAACTTTTTCAGCAAGTGCTATTATTTTGTCGTAGTTTAATAATGCTTTCATATAATTTTCTACATTATCACTTTTCATATAATTGTTAGCTTCTATAAATAGAGCCTTTATTTCTTCATTTTTGATATTTTCAATATCAATTATTTCATTTATTTTTTTTTTCATTAAATATCCTCCTTATATATCTTAATTTCTTGTAAAACTGGAAGTTTAACTGTTCCATTTTCAAAAGTTAAAGTTCCATTTTCACTTGTTATAATCATATTTATAAATTCAGTACATTTATTTGGAATATCTAAATTGTAAGCATACCCACTTAAACATATTAAATTATCATATTTATATAAAAGTTCTCTTTCTTTTTTCCAGTCCTCTATATATGGACTAACTGTTAAAATAGAAAACATAAGCATATCAAAAGCCTTAAATACAATACCGTAATAAGCTAGTGAGTTGTTTCGTTGTTCGTGTATTTTAACTATTTCTCCAAATGTAGATTTACTATCTATACTCGTAAGATATTTTTCAATAGATAAACTTACTTTATCCTTTTTAAAATCTTCTAGTATATTTGGTTTTAAATCAAATTTTTTAGTTAATATTTCTAATCGTTTTATAGCTTCCTTTTTTTGAAGCTCTTTTATATTATTTATCATTATTTATCGTTTCTCCTATTCTCCCTCTCTTAAGAGGGGAGAGCATATAAGCTCTCTTATTATTTCATTAATTTAATGTTTGAAGCCTTAATATTTAGATATAGTCTTCCATCTCTTATATATGGACTAATCTCTAAATCACTAATTTCTACTGGAACAATTTCTTCTGGAGTATCCATTATTTTACGAGGTACTTTTACGAAGATATGTTTCATTTTCTTATTGACACACACTATATCGTACAAGTATTCGACTTCGTCAGTTCTAACATTGTCTTTCCAAACTGCAACTTCTTCAACTTCGGATAAACCAAATGTTTCGCCAAACATAGCTTTAGTATCGAATTTTAAGTCTTTAACATTTAGAATATTTTTATTCATATAGCATTTCTCCTTTCCGTTTTTAATTTTATATTATTTAACTGTTCTCTAGGTAAAAGATACTTTTACATTAAAAAAAACACATTTTTCAATGTGCTTCTTAAGAATCGCAATTATTTAATTTTTTCTATATAGTCATAATATGATAATAGTCTTTTCATATTATCGCCTTTGTGGGTATCAATAAACTCCATAGTTTTACGGTCAGTTTCATTAAGAGGGTTTAAAGTAAAACCTTTTGCCATTAATAAAATCATAGACATTACTAAATCTAAACCAAGAGCAATACATATTGTAATTGTGGCTTCTTTTTTATTTATTATACTATACAAATGATTATATAGTGTTTGTCTATTCATACCTGTTGCCGTTTCTAAATCTTTTTGTTTCCAATTTTTACCCTCAAGGACTGAATAAACTAGATTATCAAATGACTGTAAATAGTCTTGCGATTTACTTGATATGACTACCCCAATGTATTGGATAAACTCGCCATATCGTCCGTCTAACTTATAAGCTGACGGTATATCATAATTTGGAATTTTTGGTATAATCTACATACAACATATAGCATACCACCTTTCTAAAATATGATTTAATGTCATATAAACAAATGACAGTATTTATTATATACTTTTTATTTAATAAGTCAATTTGTTTCATAAATAATGATAAATTATAGTAAAAAATAAAATAGTGGACTTTATAATTATGATCCACTATTTACTTTCTCGTATCTTCAAAGGTTAACTTCTCAACTAAATCACATTTGATTATGTCTAAATTTACATAATCTTTTTCTATTTCTTTAAGGGCTTCTTTATATAATTTATATAGTTGCTTGATAATTTTTTTTGAAAGTTTATTACGATAATGCAAATATAATAATTCAATAATATTATAAAAAATATAAATATTTTCTTCTTGTTTAACTTCTTTTTCTATAATTTTCATATTCTCTTATCTATAAAATCATATATACTTGCTAGAATAATCAAATATAAAAAGCCACCACCAAGAATAATACATAACCATAAAGGCTTATCAAAACTATAAAATGTATAACTAGGTATAATTTCATAAGGGTTGCTAGGTAAAGTAAAAGCTATTATGCAAATAGCAATAAAACCCCCAAAACCTAAAATTTTAAAAATATCTTCTAACATAAAATTTTCCTTTCTATTCTGCAAAATAAAAGTAGTATCTATTCTTAAAACATTTATAAATACTACTTCTTGTTTTAACTATTTAATAATATAAACTGTTATTGTTTTTTCGTGGTCTTGATTATCATTGTATTTTTCTTTTGGCTGGGTAGATAAGTAAGGATAAACATCATAGCGACTATCAACTTGACTTGGTAATGCACTTCCAACACCACCACCATAACTTACATCTATTGTCCACCCATAAATATTAGTATCAGTATTACTATCATAATCTACAACTTGCCAACGCCATACTAATTTTTTTGTAGTATATTCGCATAATGAACTTGGTTTTGATGTACTCCAACTACCACTTTTTTTATTACAAGTAGGTTTATTTACTTTTAAAGTAAATTCTTCTTCGGTTTTGTTATTACTACTATCTACTGCAACATATTTAAGGTTATATGTTCCCTCATTATCAAAATTATAATCGCCCTCAATAGTGGCTTTGATTTCTTCTTTTGAATTATCACTTACTTTGACATTTTTTAATAGGTCAATTTTTGTTCCTACATTTGTACTTAATTCTTTTGTATATTCAATAGTAGGGGCTTGTGTATCTACAATAGTTATTTTAAAAGTTTTTTCTTCTTCTTTTTCTTCTACTTCATATTTGATAGTGATTTCTTTTTCACCTAAAGTAGAAGTATCTATTGTTTCGTCCTCACTTAAAACTTTGACTTTATTATCTTCACTAATCATAGATAATAAATTTACTTCGCTATTGACTTCAAATTTTAAATCTTCTTTCAATAAGATAGTGTCTTTTTTTATTTCTTCTTTTTTATCTCCACACCCTGTTAATGCTATAAGCATTATGACAATTAAACCTAAATATTTTATTTTTTTCATTTTCTCACTCCTCTTTAATTAGTCAGTAAAAGTACAAACTCCAGGTATAGCAACCTCAACAGAATAAGCATAGGCTTGATAAGTTTGTGTTTTTTCTCCCGTATAATAAGTTATGCCATTTTCTTCGTATGCTATCTCTTTTCCATCTCTAGATGGTGCGGGGAACATTTTTTCAACTCCATCTCTTACTGGAAAGGTTGCATCGCTTACTACTATCCATTTTTTAGTTGGTAACCACCATTCATAATGCCATTTATAAGGATAAGTTGCATTTCTAATAGTTACATATTGTTCTGGACTAAAGCGTTCTTGTTTGGTAGTAAATTTATTTTTATATAAATTCTTATATTTGTAATAAAGCGTTTCACATTGTTTAGGGTCTATATTATTAGATGGTGTATCTTGTTTATTATTAGATGTATTGTTATTATTTTTATTAGAATTATTATTTGTTTGTGGCTTGTTATTATTATTATTATTTGATGTAGTAGATTTCTTATTAACCTTTAAAGTAAATTCTTCTTCGGTTTTGTTATTACTACTATCTACTGCAACATATT
>CANDSI010000077.1 GCA_947388575.1 uncultured Mycoplasma sp. | reverse complement strand
ATTTTGCTTTGCTTATTCCGCACTTTGAAGTCATTTTCTTCTAGCAATTGTCTAATTTCTTCTGGATTTATCTTATCTGTTCCTGTAATCTCAATATTCCAAATAAAGTTAGATAAGATAAATGTTCCTATTATAACTAATATAAAGAAAAGCAAAAATATCTTTCTTTTTTGATAGCGATGAAAGAAAAATGGCATTCCTTTTTTGCTATTTATCTTGATTTTGCATTTTGTTTTCTTCGCAATTGATTTTATCTTTTTAAAGTCTTGAATAGATATATTTACCTTCATAACAGCTGTTTTGGGTCTTTTGGTATTCCATAGAAAAATTTTCTGATTATTACAGATATTCATAAACCTTTCTATATAATATCCTTCTATTTCTATTGTGACATAACCTAAGATGTATGCCATTAGTATTTTAAAATACATTTGTGCTCTCCCTTTCATTTTCATAATGTAAAATATTTAAGTTAATGTATTTATAATCTAAATAAAGGTCGCGCAAGGCGAGTTTACGAGCGCCTTGAGCTTTCAACTTTTTTTGTCAAAAGCAAGCTTTTGACATGAGAGAAAGCGAACGCAAGACCAAATGTTATTATAAATATATTAACTTATATATCTTCTTCATTATCTTCAGTGGCTTCAAAATCAATGCTGTCTATTTTGCCACTAATTTGTAAATCATCTGTTGTCATCTCTTTTAAATTTAGGTTAAATCCATTAATATTCAAAATTCCTATTTCTGTACTAAGACGAATATAGAAATCTTGATACTCTAGAATGGCTTTGTAGTTTTCTATTATAATTTTCTCAAAACCAAGCACTGTTATTTTTGGAATATGAGAAGATACTTCTTGTGGTATTTCTAATATTCGATTAATTTTGTTTGGTATTCTTTTTGTTCTTTTTTCTCGCATGGCTCTCTTCCTTTCTAATATTCCTCTTATCTTTGGAATTGGTCTAAACTTCTAAATTCGTATCCCATTTTCTTAATTTCCTTAATACATTCATCTAAAATATTGCTGTTATCCTTTGAAGTTCCATGTAATAAAAGGACTGCTCCATTATGTACATTATCTATAATTTTCTTTTTTCCATAATCTTCTCTTCCTTGTTTGTTTGCATCCCAGTCATCATAAGCAAAAGACCACATAACCGTTTTATATCCTAGTGAATTTGTACAAGCTATAGTTCTTTCACTATATTCTCCTTTGGGCGGTCTTGTATATTTCATTTCATAACCAAATTTCTCATAAATAGATTTGTGCAAATCCATCATTTCTGTTTTAATTTGTTCATCACTAATATCTGGCATACTTTTATGATTAACTGTATGGTTTCCAACTGTATGACCTTCCTCTATCATTTTTTTCACTAATTCTGGTTGTGAGTTCACATAGTGACCTGTAATGAAAAAAGCTGCTGGAACTTGATTTTCTTTTAATACTGCTAGTATTTTCTCAGTGTATCCAGCTTCATAGCCATTATCAAAAGTCAAATACACATATGGCATTTCTGGATTTCCCATACAAATTCCATCATATTGTTCAATAATTCTTTTATTAAGACTTCCTACATCAGGTTGTTTGTGGTTGTCTTCTCTTTTAATACCCCACCCTATTTTTTTGTTACTTAAAGTAGATGTACCACTTGTAGCAACAGTTTCTTTTTGCTGATTTGTTTGTGCAACGATAAAGGTAAAAAGAAGTAGACCTACTGTAACAGCTAATGCTGTAACTATTTTTATATTGTCTTGGATTATTTTTTTCATAAACTCATCCTCTCTATTTGTTTTTGTTCTATTTTATGAGGATAAATTAGGAGTTATTACAGAAAAGAAAAAGATAATTCGTAGAACATATATAAATTTTTGCTAGTCTTTTTAGTTTGTTTTATTTATTAACTTTTGACTTAATATTCAAGTTTATACAGTTGTATTTTATTACCATTTTTTTACTTCCAAATTAGTTTATATTTTACCTAATTTCTTTATATATTCGACATAAAAATATTTTTTTCAAAACATCTTGACATTGTTTTTCATTTAGATTATAGTTATAATGCAATTGGAAAATTTTAGGCGATATAGTTTCTTTTTGTCGAACTCTCTTATAAAAAATTATATTCAATTGCATAATTGATACGGAGGATAAAATTAATGTTAGATTTTGTAATATGTGATGATAATGCAAATGCTCTAAATAGATTAGAAAAGCTTTTAGAATCAGCCTTTATGACAAGAAATTTGGAGGCTCAAATTGCGTTAAGCACTACAGAACCTGGCGATTTAATTAACTTTCTCAAACACAATTCTGTAAATGTTGTTATTTTAGATATTGATTTAAAAGCCAAAGTTACAGGATTGGACTTAGCCAATTTAATTAGAAAACAAGATAAGAATGTTTATATCATATTTACTACTGGTCATTTAGAGTATGGTTTAATTGCTTACAAATATAAAACTTTTGATTATTTACCCAAACCTGTTACGATAGAAAGATTATTAGATACTCTAGACCGTTTAGTTGATGATATGTTTGGAGATGATACAAAATTTGTAAGATTGGATAACAATAAGACCATTATTAAGCAAGACGGAATTCAATATATTCAGAAGGATGGTATGAAGGTTATATTTCATACTGACACAAGAGATTACGAAACTTATAGCTCTTTTAAGAAAATCCTTCCTCAATTGCCTCATCAGTTTATTCAATGTCATAAGTCCTATATTGTTAACACTAAGAAAATAACAGATATCGATGTAATTAATAACGCTATATTTTTGAATAATAATGAAGATTTGAAATGTTATATTGGTCCTAAGTATAAAAATCAATTAATGGAGGTATTAAATTATGGAAATCTTTCAAACTATTTTGACAACACTAACAACGCCTAATGAAATTTTAACCACTATTCTTTCTTTTCCTATTTATTTTGTAGAAGCTATTGTAAATATGCTATTATTTACTACAATTTTAGATATTAAAACTACTAGAAAAAGGAAAATTATTTATATATTTGTATTAGTGCTCTTTGCTTATGTCTCAAGGAACTTTCTTCCTGATCCATATAATGTTTTACTCAATTTAGCATCTATCCTTCTCCTTAGCAAATTTATTTTGAATATTTCTTGGTTAAAAACATTATTAGTTGCATTTATTTCGCTTAGCATTTCTAGTGTATTTGAGCTATTTATGTTAAGGTTTTATCTCATTGTATTTAAAGTCTCATATGAATCAGTAATGACTGCTCCTTTTTATAGAATTGTCTTTACACTAAGTATTTATGGTTGTGTGTATTTACTATATAGGCTTATTCGTTATTGTAAATTTCATATTAATTTAGAAAATATGACTAGAAAAAATAGAGCTTTATTTATTGGAAATACTATTCTTGGACTAATTTCAATCTGTACTCAATTTTATTTAATTATATTTTACAGTGATACTATGCCAACAGGCGTTGTTATTACTAGTATTTTGAGCTTATTAGCCTACTTTTTCATTAGTTTTTATAGCTTGATTAATACTGACAAATTAAATACTACTTCTCAAAATTTAGAAGAAGCTCAACTGTATAACAAGACTTTAATTTTGTTACATGATAATATGAGAGGTTTCAAACATGATTTTCACAATATTGTTCAAGGTCTTGGTGGCTATATCGACAAAAAAGATTTAGCTGGACTTGAAAAATATTATCGCCAATTATTGCAAGATTGTAACCGTGTCAATAACTTAACTGCATTAAGTCCTACTGTAATTAATAACCCTGCTATTTATAATGTTATGGCGTCTAAATATCATCGTGCTGATGAAAATGGTATTCAAATTAATTTAGGCATTTTTATGGATTTGAATGATTTAGAACATCACTTGAAAATTTATGAATTTACAAGAATCCTAGGAATCTTGATGGATAATGCTATTGAAGCTTCTATAGAATGTAAAGATAAAATTATCCATGTTACTTTTCGTAAAGAAGACTCTAGACATCGCTACTTAATGGTAATTGAAAATACCTACTTAAATAAAGACATTGATGTAGAAAAAATTTTTGACAAAGGAGAAACTACTAAATCTAAGAAAACGAATAGTGGACTTGGTTTATGGGAAGTAAGACAAATTTTGAAAAGAAATAATAACTTAAATTTATTTACCACAAAAGATGCTGAATACTTTAGACAACAATTAGAAGTTTATTATTAATATGAAGTTAAATAAAAGTAGAGTGTTCAACCTCTACTTTTATTTGTCAATTTTTATGTTTTAAGGAAATATTATATTTTTAATTTATCTTTTATTTTTTTGTGTGCGAATTATTTGAACTATTCTTAAAATTATTATTAATTAATCTTTTTTAATTAGTGATGCTGGCATCTTTGGTTGATGTACAACACCAAATATAAAACATGCTGTATTACTTGCTTTTGCATATCTTTCAGCTACTTTAGCTAATAATTTTAACATTTGTATTCCTCCTTACTTTTCATAAGTTTATATAATAATGCATTGCCGGCTAATGCAATATTACCAAATTTAAGCTGTTTTTTCTGTATAGACTTCATAACTGTACTTATTTTTTGTTAATTTATATGCTATTGGTGTTAAAGTTAAGTTTTGTAAGAATATTCCATACAACAACATATAACTGATTATTTTATCTGGTATCAAAAGAATAATAGCTAATAAAATTAGTAATGAAATATATGATTTTATTCTTTTTGTTTTTCTTTCTTTTTTACTTAAGATTGGTATATTTTCTGTATCTGCTGGAGCATATTTAAAAATAAAAATAATACTAAGAACTCCAACTATTCCTGCTATTATGTGCATAAGATACTCTTGTGGTATTGTAATATATTTTGCTACTAAGATTGGTACTATGTACAATACTATGCTAGTAATCATACAACCCCAGTGTGTTTTTAAATGAAATCCTCCTGTGAAAGTACGATATGGAGCTATTAGAAAATACATAAGAAGTGAGTACCAACCAATTTGTAATAAAAAACCTAATATAAATAGCGCCAAAATTTTTGGTACTTCACCAAACAAAATTCTTACACCAAAATTAATTACCAATTCCTTTTCTTCATCTATTTCTGGCATTTTCCCTTTTATCTTCTCAGTAAGCCAGTTACAAAATTTATCTATCATTTTCTTCTACCTCTCTCTTGATGTCTTACTTATTTTAAACTAGATTTTCTTCTTTTTTCGACATCATAATAGAAATGTAGAAAATATGATATAAAAAGTGTAACTTCTTCTTTTCTATCTTTTTTAGGAATTTTCATAAAATTCGGTATATATTTACTTTTATATTTTAATCAAATAAAAAACATAGTATTTTTATACTATGCCTTCTAATATTTTCCAACTTCCTATTTTTTCTGGTAACGAGTCAAAAGTCATTTCTTGATTACTAATTGGATGATTAATTTTTAGTTCATATGCCCAAAGAGTTAATTGTTTCCCATGTCCTCTTCCACCATATTTTTGGTCCCCATAAATACTATGATTTCTTGAAGATAGTTGTACTCTAATTTGATGATGTCTCCCTGTATGAAGATGTATTTTCAAAACAGACAATTCTAATTCTTCATCATATTTTAATACTTCATAATCCAGAACTGCTAACTTGCTGTTTTTCGTTTCTTCCTTTACTACCTTACTTTTATTATTTCTTTCATCTTTCAAAAGATAATCTTCTAAGGTTCCTTGCGCTTGTTCCATCTTTCCATTTACAATCGTTAAATAAGTCTTTTGAAATTGCTTTTCTCTTACTTGATTACTTAACCTTCCTGCTGCTTTAGATGTTTTAGCAAACACCATAACTCCACCAACTGGTCTA
>CANDSI010000076.1 GCA_947388575.1 uncultured Mycoplasma sp. | reverse complement strand
AAATTTATGGATTTAGATTATTTATGTGTATATAAATATAAAAAACCTAAATATCATATTGGCTTAAAAGATTTATATAAACATTGTGAATCTGGAGAGAATGTAATTATATAGAGGTATTTAAAATACTTCTTTTTTATGCTATAATTAGTATGTAATTATGAAGAGGTGCAAGTTATGAGTGATATTAGAATTGAAACAATTAGAAATGGTATTGCTGAAGAATTAAATAAAATTGAAACCAGTGGATTAGAGAAAGTTAATTTCAAACTATATACTGAATTAAAACAAGCTTGTACGAGTCTTGACGAAAGTATCTCTTTATATGAACTTAAAGTAGGAAATATAAAATGGGATGATTTAATAAATGAATGGGCCAGAATAGGAGCTTTATTTGATTTTTATATGGACACAACTGGTTTTAAAGCAGTTCTTGATAATCAAATTTTTGAAGTAAAACAAAATTTAGAAAGAGTAACAAGTGAACTAAATAGTGATAATTACGAATTAACTGAAAAAAAGTTTCAAGCTACAAAAGACTTATATGCTAATATTTTAAATGCAGGTTTTAATACTTTAGAAATAAAAGAATTAACAAATAGATTTAATTATCAAGTCTTAAAATATAAAATAGCAGATTTTATTTTAGATGATAATAATGATTTTAATATTTATATTCTTTTTATATTAAATGATATTGAGCGTATATTAAATAGCAATGAAGTTTCTAGTAACATTAAAGACAATTTAAGAATATATAAAGTTGATAATTCTTTAATAAGAGATAACTTTGTAAAAGTAATGCGTCTAATAGTTCTAGCGGAAACTAAAAAACAAGTATCTGATAGAGAATTAGATAAGTATATAAATAGTGTTATTTATAAAGAAAGTGATATTAAGAAAGAATATCATGAACCATCAAAAGAAATTCAAGGAAAAGCTCAGACAAGTACCTAATGATTTAAGAAAGATATTTGAATATTTTAAAGAAGACGCCAAAGGAATGGTACCAGCAGCGATTCTAAATCAAATCAGAATTAGTGGTTCAATAGTAAGATATTTATTTGATGCTTTATTAGCTAATAAACAAACAAAATGGGCTATTGAATTAAAAAAAATATTTGCAGAGAATGGTATAGATGTTAGTTATGAATTAGATTGTGTTTTTATTGCTTACAAAGACACACTTTATCCTAAAGATTTAGCAAATTATATTATAAAAACAAATAATGAATATTTTATAAACTATATTATTAAAAATAAAATAGACATTTTTGACGAAGAATTTATTAATTATATTGTGTCTTCTAATAATCCCACTTTAATGGCTTATTTAGAAGAGAATATATTAAATATTCCAGTGAGTATGGTTTTAGATTCTATTTTAAATAATGAATTAAAGAAAAAAGCTATTAAAAATGCCATAACTAAAAATGCTTCTGATAAAGAAAAATTATTAAACATTTTTAATTTATTTGACAAAATAACTGACAAAGATTTAATTAATTATATAAATGAAATTATCATAAGCTTACAAGATATAGAAATATTATGGGAATGTATTAGAAGACAGAATGGTTACTTTAGTGATAATATTACCAGAATTTTAGAACAAATGCCAGAAAGTGAATTCAAAAAAGAACTAGTAGAAGTTTTATATGATAATGAAAATGGCTGGGGAAAATTTTTAATTGATAACAATGAAGGAAGAAAATGGCATCAAATTGACAATAAAACATTACACATTAATAAATACTGGATTGAAGAATTAAATTGTTTTGAAGCTTCATTTGTAAGTAGTAAATTAACTCAAGAATATCATTTAATAGATTTTGTAAGAAATCATTATCAATCTAGACTTAATTGGCAGCATTTATATGTTTTATCTAAAAAACTATCGGAAAAAGAACAAGAAGAATTTAATAAATATTTTTATTTAGGAAATAAGAAATTATTTTTAGATACTATAAAAAGTATTAAACATGATTTTGCTTTAAATATGATTTTAGAATATCCTGAAAGTGTAGTTGACTTTTTAAAATATTTATTCGGTGCAGAAATAATAAATCTTCCAAGTACAACCTTAGACATATTTGTTAATTATTATGAAAAAAAGATTAATCAAGAAAACATTGATTTAAACGATAGAGTTCATAATACTTTATCAAAATCTGTTGTCTATTATGAAGATGCTAAAGATATGGTTGAACTATTAACATATATTATGGCCAAAGGACTAATAAATAATGAAATATTAATGTATGCTAAAACTATGAGCTTTGCTAGCAATCTTAATCCATTATTTATTAAAGCAGTTATCAATGCTAAAGAACCATATTTAAGAGCCAGTTATGCTTCTAAATTATATTCTTTAAATGCTAGTGAATGGAACATTATATTTTTAACTGATAGAGAAAAAACAGAGTTACTAAGTAGCGAAGAAAATAATGATGCCAAGGATTTAAAATTAAGAAAATATTATGGTGATTTATTAAAATTATTATCAGTAGCACCTATTAATATCAAAAACCGTATTGCAATTGAAATAGCTAAAAGTTCTATAGAAGAATATATTAATTATATAGTTACTAGATATCCTGAACTAATAGATATTTTATTAGAAAATATTGAAGATAATAATCTTTATAAAAGCATAATGGAAATAAGTTTAAATAGCGGTTTAGATAGTGGTGGCCGAAAATAACTTGTAAGATAATAGATTTTATGCTATAATCATAAATAGAAACAAGTAATTGTTTAATTAATACAATGATGAAAGACGAGATTTATAAATATTTGTTTTTTTTAGAGAGTTAACGTTTGGTGCAAGTTAATAAATAAATTTATAAGTTACTACTTTCTAGTAGAAGATTAATATCTTCCGTTACTCGCGATAAGAGAAATTAAGTAAAATAAAGGATGGTACCGCAAGACATTGCTCCTTAGGAGTGTGACTTGTGGTTTTTATTTTTTAGGAGGAAATAAAATGAATATAGAAGAATTAAAAAGCTTTTTAATTAAAGCTAAGAAAAGTACATATGCTAATAGTGATGCACCTAAAATAGATTCTACAAGATTAGGTTCTAAAGACTATGAATATGAAGAAATAATTAATGGCAATAAATACACATATCATGATACTTATTTTGGTGGTATAAATTTTATGGGTGAAGAAATAGTCTATATAAATGATTTACCAGTATGGGGAATGAATTACTATGGAGTAACAATCGATAGTAATTTAAATGAAGAAGCTATGGATAAAGCATTAAGATCAGCTCTAATGCAAGTTGGAACAGACAGTACAATACCAGTTCGTGGACCTAAAAAATACACTAATGAAGAGTATTTATATAGTTTTACTTGTAATGATGATTTAGATAAATTCCAAGGCACAGAACAAATTAAGAAGAATGACAAATTAGTATATGAGCTACATTGTCATGGTGGTTTAATAAAATAAAGGAGGAAATAAAATGATAAATATTAAGGAAAATGAAAAATTAAGTATAATGAATCATAGTTGTGCGCACCTTTTAGCACAGGCTGTAAAGCATTTATATCCTGAGGCTAAATTTTGGGTAGGCCCAGTAGTAGAAGAAGGATTTTACTATGATATTGATTTAAATGGTAAAACTTTAACTGAAGAAGATATACCAGCAATAGAACATGAAATGAAAAAAATAGCCAAAGATGGTAAAAGAATAGTAAGACATGAACTTTCTAAAAAAGAAGCTTTAGAAATGTTTAAAGAAGACATGTATAAATTAGATTTAATAAGTAGAATGGATGAAAATGATACTATTATTTCTTGTTATACTCAAGGGGATTTTACTGACCTTTGTCGTGGACCTCATGTTGAAACTGTAAAAGAACTAAAGAATTTTAAGTTATTAAAAATAAGTGGAGCCTACTGGAAAGGTGATGCTAAAAATCACATGCTTCAAAGAATTTATGGGGTTTGTTTTGAAGACTCTGAAGAATTAGAAGCTCATTTAAAAGAATTAGAAGAAGCAAAAGAAAGAGACCATCGTAAAATTGGTAAAAACTTAGATATATTTATGACTCATGATTTAGTAGGTAAAGGAATGCCTTTATGGTTACCAAATGGAGCGATAGTGAGAAAAGAATTAGAAAATTATATATATGAAAAAGAAAGAAAATTAGACTATAAACATGTATATACTCCATGTGTAGGTACAATAGATTTATATAAAACATCAGGGCATTGGGACCATTATCAAGAAAATATGTTTCCAAAAATGCAAGTTGATGATGAAGAATTTGTTCTTCGTCCAATGAATTGCCCGCATCATATGCTAGTGTATGCTAATGACTTACATAGTTATCGTGATTTACCAATAAGAATTGGAGAATTTGCTGCAGATTTTAGATATGAAGCAAGCGGGGCAGTTAAAGGTTTAGAGCGAGTTCGTTGTATGTGTCAAAATGATGCGCATCTTTTTGTCAGACCAGATCAAATAGGTGAAGAATTTAAAAAAGTTGTGGCCTTAATATTAGATGTATATAAAGATTTTGGTATTAAAGATTATAAATTCAGATTATCATTAAGAGATCCTGAAGATAAAGAAAAATATTTTGATGATGACGATATGTGGAATGAAGCTGAAAATAAATTACGTGAAGTATTAGATTCATATGGTATAGAATATTTCGAAGCTATTGGAGAAGCAGCCTTCTATGGACCGAAGTTAGATGTTGAAGTAAAACCAGCAGTAGGACCAGAAGTAACATTATCTACATGTCAATTAGACTTTTTATTACCAAGAAGATTTGAATTAACATATGTTGATAATGAAGGAAAGAAACTTACACCAGTTGTTATTCATAGAGCAATACTTGGAACATTTGATAGATTTACCGCATTCATATTAGAAGAAACAAAAGGTTTATTACCTTTATGGCTAAGTCCTATTCAAATTAATGTTATACCAGTTAACAATGAATATCATTTAGAATATGCCGAAAATTTATTTAATAAATTAAAAGATTTAGGAATTAGAGTAGAACTAGATGATCGAAATGAAAAATTAGGTTATAAAATGCGTGAATCAGTAATGAAAAAAATACCATATGCTATAATAATAGGTAATAAAGAGGTTGAATCAAATACAGTAAGTTATCGTAAATGTATGAGTGATGAAACAACAAATATAAGTATAGAAGAATTTATAAATAAAATAACAGAAGAAATAAAAAATAAAGCGAATTAAGCTCAAAACTACTAAATTTTAGTAGTTTTTTTTATACTTTTTCCAGAGTTCGACAAAATATTACATAACATTTTGCTATGATAAAGTCATTTTCTTTAGTTTTAAGAAAAAATATTATAGAAAGGAGACTTTATGCATACCAAAGATTATACAAATTTTGATTGTTTAACAAATGATTTATTATTTAAAGAAGCATATTCTAATCCTCATAATAGAAGAGCATTAGAATACTTATTAGAAGCATATTTTAATTTTCCAGATGGTTATTTAAAAGAAAAGCTAGCAGTTAGTTATGAATCTATATTAGATAAGAACAGACTTAAAGACAAATCAATTCGCAGTGACTTAGTAGTTATAATTGACAATACTTTATTTGTTAATTTAGAGATGTATTCAGTATTTACTAAAAATAGTTTAAAAAAGAGTAAATACTATATAATGCGTATTTATTCAACTCAGCTTAATCGTGGTGACAATTATAATAAAATAAAAAAAGTAACTCAAATTAATTTTGTTGATAATGTTAAGATTAAAATTGACGAAGAAGTAATAACAGAGCATTATTTAATTAATAAAGAATTAAGCGATGACTTTGAGTTAGATATAGCAAGACTTGATTTAATTGATAAAAAAGGTTATAAT
>CANDSI010000075.1 GCA_947388575.1 uncultured Mycoplasma sp. | reverse complement strand
TATACAGAAAAAGTTTCACTTTTCTTATTTAATACTACTTTTTCAATAGTAACATCATTTAGTAAATTATTCTCGTCATCAAAATCTATGCTTTTTAAAAATGATTTTATATCATGCATACTACTCACCTACTTCTTTTAATCATTTTTCTCATAATATTTATTGTATCAAATTTTTATTATTATCTAAAGAGTATTTTCTATCTTTTAATTATTATCTTCCTTTATTTTATTTAGAAAGTCAATATTAATTTGATATTCACTAAATCTTTTGGTTACTTTACCTTGGAGGGTTATTATATCCCCTACTTTTAAATTACTTATCATATAAAATGCTAGAGGAAATACAACAAAATCTTTACTGTCTGTTTCATCACTCGCTGTTATAAAAGCCATATTATCACCTTTTTTTGTTTTTACAGTCTTTATTCTTTCTACTAATACAACACATTTTATATGTTTGTCAAAAAAATTCTCTACTTCTTTTAATTTGACTATACTTTTATCATTGTATTTACTAACAGGATGATTTGTGACATAAAAACCATAGGAATCATGCTCTTTAATACGTAATTCTTCTTCACTATATTCTTCTTTTATTTCAAGTGCTGGTGGAATGCAGAAAGCTGCATCTAGAGAACCAACTAAATCTGCATAGTTAACTACTATATCTAAATTTTCAATCATTGTTTTTTTAGTTATATTAAAACTATCTAATACACCTGCGTCTATTAAAGATATTATAGTTTTTTTATTGACACTTTTACCATAAACTCTTGTGACAAAATCTATATAATCTTTAAAATTACCATTATTATCTCGCTCTTTTAATATCTCTGTACTAGCATTTATGCCTAGATTTTTAATACTAGATAGTGGTAATAATAAACTATTATCTTTTATTATGTATTCATTAGTACTTATATTTATATTAGGCTTTAATATCATAATATCTTTCTTTCTTGCTTCATCAATATATTCTTTAGTTTTTATTATACTTCCCATACTCATGTTAAGTAAATTTGTAATAAAGTACATTGGAAACTTGGCTTTTAAATAAGCCATCTGATAACCTATAAGAGCATAAGATACAGAATGAGATTTATTAAATCCATATCCTGCGAAAGGTATGATTAAATCATATATTCCTTTAGCAATATTCTCTTCATACCCTCTTTTTGTAGCTTCTTTGATAAAATGGTCTCGGTCATTTAAGATAATATCTTGTTTTTTCTTCGACATAGCTCGTCTTATGATATCTGCTTCAGCATAACTATATCCACCAATTTTAACTAGTATTTGCATTACTTGTTCTTGATATATTATTATTCCATAAGTCTCTTTTAAAATTGGTTCTAAATCTTTATGTAAATATGTTATTTTTTCTTTGCCATATTTACGAGCGATAAATGTGTCTATTTGATTCATAGAACCTGGTCTAAATAAAGCGACTGAAGCGACTAAATCTGAAAAACTTGTGGGTTTTAGTTTTAGCATTAAGTTTCGCATACCACTACTTTCATATTGGAATATTCCTTCAGTATCACCTTTTGAAAATAATTCTAAAATACTTTTATCATTTAAGTTAAGACGATTTAAGTCTAAAATTTTTCCTGTGCTAGATTTAATTAATTCTAAAACATTAGATATAATAGTTAAGTTTCTTAAAGCTAAAAAATCCATTTTTAATAAACCTAAATCTTCTAAATATTCCATTGTAAGTCCAGTCATAATAAATTCACCGTTATAATAAATCGGAATAACTTCATCTAATGGAATACTAGAGATAACTACACCAGCAGCATGCGTTGAAACATGTCTTTTTAATCCTTCTAAATGGTAAGCGATGTCATATAGTTTTTGAAGTTCTTTATAATTTTTTAAAAAGTCATTAACTGGTTTTATTTCTAAATTTTCTTTTAAACTTAATTTGGCATCTAAACTTTTAACAAATTTGTCAATTAAATCAAGAGGCATATCTAAAACTCTACCAACATCACGAATTACTTGCTTTGCTCCAAGTGTTCCAAAAGTCATAATCGGTGCGACATTATTTTCGCCATAACGCTTACGAACATACTCAATAACTTCTCCTCTTTTGGTATATTCAAAATCAATATCGATATCAGGCATCGTTATACGTTCAGGGTTTAAAAATCTTTCAAATAGTAAATCATATTTAATAGGGTCTATATCAGTTATACCTAAACAGAAACTCACTAAAGAACCAGCCGCACTCCCTCTTCCAGGACCTACTAAAATATTATTCTTTTTAGCATATAAAACATAATCATAAACAATTAAAAAGTAATCATCAAAGCCCATATTCTTAATAACTGATAATTCATAATTTAATCTTTTTTGATATGTTTCTGGTACATTATTATTTAATCTTTTTTTAAGGCCTTTATTGGTTAAATTATATAAATGTTTGAATGAATCAATTTCTTTATCAAATTTTGGTATATATTTAGATGTATTTTCTAATAAAATATCTATGTCAGAGATAAAGCTATTTATTGTTTCTTCATCTTCTTTAGGAATATTGATTTTTAAATACATACCAGAATAATCAGTGTTAACTTCTTTTAATAATATTCCTTTTTCAATAGCTTCTAAATATTTTAAATCTTCTGTGTTTTCTTTTGTTAAACTATGCGCTGGATTTATATAAATACTTTTTTCTGAATTCATTAATGCTTCTATTTTTTCAGAATCATTTTTGTAACTTAAATAAGCATTAGGAAATCTATCTAATAAGTCATAAGATTCTTTTGGTAAAACTATTTTTATGTTGCTTAATAAGGATGTTAGATTTTCAAAATTAAGACTTTCTTTTTCTTTTAAAGTATGAATCTTTAATAAATCGTGATAACCATTACTATTTTTGGCATATAAATAAATAGGATAATTTTCTATCATTACTTCTAAACCTATTATGGGTTTTAAATTATTTTTAGTCATTTCTTGATAAAAACTCATGACTCCATATAAATTAGTATCACAAATAGCACAACTGGTAATATTATGCTCAATTAAAAACTTGACTAACTTATCTATTTTAATGGTACTTTTTAATAAGGTATATTCTGTTACTATTTTTAATGGTATTATCATATTATCACCCCACTATATTTATTATATCAAAATAAACTATTTTTAGGCAAATAAAAAGAGCTTATGCTCTTGATGAATATTTACCATCTTTAGTAGATACTACTATTCTTTCACCCTCATTAATAAATAATGGTACTTTTACAATATAACCTGTTTCAATTTTTGCATCTTTTTGGGCGTTATTTGTAGTGTTACCTTTAACTGCTGGTTCAGTTTCAATAACTTCATATTCTACTTTTTCAGGGATTGTTATACCTAAAACTTCTCCTTCAAAATAATCAACTGTTATATCTAAGCCTTCTTTTATAAAGTTTACATTATCTCCTAAAGTTTTGGTAGATAATTCAACTTGTTCATATGTCTCATTATTCATAAATACATAGTTTTCGCCAGCAGTATATAAATATTGCATTGGTTGTCTATCTATATGAGCTTTAGTTATTTTAATATTAGTATTATATGTATCTTCTGTGATAGAGCCTGTTCTTAAATTTTTTAATTTCATTCGAACAAATGCTGCACCTTTTCCAGGTTTAACATGTTGGAATTCTACAATTTGATATAGATTATTATCCATAATAATTGTCATACCATTTTTAATGTCGTTTATGTTGATATTCATATCTTTTTTCCTCCGATTCTTTGGTTATATGAGTTGTAATACCATGATGTTTTCTAGTTCTAATATTTTCTGGTTTTGTATTTAATCTCCCCATTACAGCATGTATAGTTAACCCTGTTTTAGGAGTTTTTTTCAAACTAAAACTTTTACCAAACTTCCCCTTCATTTGCTAACTCCTTACTAAACTACTTTTTCTCTTTTGTTGCTTGATGTTTATGACATTTTTTGCAATACTTCTTAATCTCTAAACGGTCAGGAGTATTTTTTTTGTTCTTACTTGTACATCTTAATTCTTCACCGCATACTGTACATTTTAAAGTTACATAATTTCTATTTTCATTTTTAGCCATTATGGCACCTCCTTTTATAAAAAGTCTAGAAGTATTATATCATTAATTTATTCATTCGACAAGAGAAAATCGTTTATATCCCTAGCGATTAAGCGATTTACTTGTGCTCGATAATTTGTTTTACCATTTATATTACTAATATTTGGACTTATAACTACCATAGAATATTTAGGATTATCAAAAGGAGCATACATTAGAAAAGTATGACTTAAGACAAAACTATCCATCTTACCATCTAAATTACTATCTATCCAAGACTCGCTAGTACCTGTTTTTCCAGCAGCATCCGTTTTTGGTGAAGCGTACCAATATCCTGTCCCAGAGCGCATAACTTCTCGTAAACTTTCTTGGATTCTTTTTAAATATTTTTCTTCTAAATCTATTTTATTTAATTCTTCTATCTTATTTTCATATATTACTTCATCTTCACTTTTAATACTATGCATAATATTTAATTTTAATCTTGAACCATTATTACCAATCGTATTTATATATTGAAGTAAGCCAACAGGTGTATATAAATCATATTGCCCAATTGATAAATTAAGTAAAAGGTCTATTGCTACTTGGTTACCTTTAAATCCTTCAAGTTCACCTGGTAAATCTATTCCGGTTTTCGTGCCTAAACCAAACTTTTTAAATGTTTCACGATAAGTTGCAAAATCACTTTCACTTACCTTGGCTTTCATATTATAACTATATTTGTTGCCTGATATACCTAAGGCAATCATAAATTGATAATAATTCGAACTTAGGGCTAAAGCTCTTTTATCATCTAATACTCCTAGCCTTCGGTAAGAACATTTGGCAGGTAAATTGGCTAGTTTAACACATGAATCATTATATCTGGTTCCAATATCAATTATATTGTTTTGATATCCTACAGTTAGAGATGCAGCCTTAACGGCACTCCCTACAGTATAAGCATTCTTGATTATATTAATACTTACATCTTGAAATTCACCATTATCTAACCTTCTAATACCAGCGATGGCTCGCATAGCACCACTACTGGGGTCACTTACTAAAGCATATGATTCACGATAAAATTCGGTATTTGGCATTTTTTTAGCTTGTTCTATTTGACTCTTCATTATTTTTTCTACTTCTAGTTGTAAATCAATATCTATTTCTAATACTAAGTCATTTCCTCTCTTGGCATTTTTAATAAGCTTTAAATTGTTATTCTCAATTTTATATTTTGCTTTCTCTCCTTTTAAATATTCTTCATAATATTCTTCTAACCCACTTATTCCTACTTTGTCTTCATAACTGTATCCATTATTTAATAAATCTTCTTTTTCTTTAGGAAGAGAATTACTTATTTCACCAAATATGGTTTTTAAGGTGCTTCCATATTTATAATCTCTTTTCCAATCAATACTCCCAAAAACACCGGTTAAATTAGCTTCTAATATTTTAGCATATAATTCTTCATCAATATTTTTAAGTAACGTTTTATTATCATAAATATACCCTTCTTGCATTAAATAGTAAAAGTATGAACTATATTTTTCTAACTCTGTTAAACTATCTAACATACTTTCCGTAATTCTTTCTAATTTGTATTCTTCTATTTCTTTTTTAGTTAACTTTCTTTCATTATAAAGTTTCTTTTCAATATCTGTTATTAATTTTTCACATTCTTCTTTATATTTCAAAAGATAAAACTCTTTTAATTTATTTTCATTATACTCGTATTTATAATCTGTTAACTCTACTAGTTTTTCTGCGACTTTTAATTCTTCTTCTAAAGTAATATAATTAGGTTTATGATACATGATAGTATTTATCCCAATGTTAT
>CANDSI010000074.1 GCA_947388575.1 uncultured Mycoplasma sp. | reverse complement strand
AAGCTTACATTTAGGTATTAAAATGTGCGGACACTTAATATTTCCATTTATGTAATAAAAAATAAATATAATTTTTTTTGCACTATTTATATGTAAATGTTATAATATAATTAATAAAGGGGAAATAGCAATGGAATTTTTAAAAAGAAATAGTAAAAATATAATGATAGGGATTTTATTCATTTTATTTATAAGTGCATGCATAACAATCTTCTACTTATTAACCAATAAACAAACAGAAGTATCAAGAGATATAACAGGTACAGTAATAATTGCAGATAAAGAATATTTAATGATAGAAAGTAATAAAGAGAATTATTTGATTATAAATATTAAAGGTAATTACGAAGTAGGAGATAAAGTTAAATTTACTTATATTGAAAGTGAAACAAATATTGAAAAGACTCCTAAAGAGATAAAAATTAGAGATGAAGAATTAATTGAGAAGAATAAAACTGAAATAAAAGACAATGAAACAGAGAATAAAGACCACAATATTAATGAAAATGTAACAAAGCCTAGTAACAATAATTCTAATCAAAATACAATAAATAAGCCAAATACTAATAATGAAAAATTAGACAACGCTGATACAACTGTTATGAATTACATGAATACATTGCAAGTGGAAATGGATAAACCAAGTTTAGGAGAAAGTGCCAAAGAGTATTTTATTACAATAGTTGATTTTATCTTTTATAAAGGAACTATTATGGGTCATACATTTAATGAATTATCAAATAATATTAAATTAAAAGTATTATCGAGCGCATTGTATTTAGATAGTAAAATAGATAAATATTTTCCAGGTTATAAAGAAAGTATTTCAAGTACTACTAAAAAAATATATACAAATATTAAGGCTAATATTATATCTGTTTATTTAGATATTACAACAACTATTTGCAATTCCAACAATGAATTATGTGCTAGTGCTAAAGATGGATTTCAAAGTTTAAAGAAAAATTTTGGTTTAACATTTGATTTAATCAAAGAAATAGCTGGTGATGGCATAAGTAATTTAAAAAATTGGTATGAAATATGGAGTGGTAAATAAGTCACTCTTTTAATTTTGAAAAATAAAGACCAATTTGTATAAGTTTTGTCAAATGATAGTAGTATCATTGTTAGGAGTATTGCCTTCTGTTATAATAAATCTATAACAATTATAAGGAGGCAATATGGGAAAGAAATATGTGTACCTTTTTTCAGAAGGTAACAAAGACATGAAGAGTTTATTAGGAGGAAAAGGGGCAAACTTAGCAGAAATGACTTCAATCGGACTACCAGTCCCAAGTGGGTTTACGGTTACAACTGAAGCTTGTAACAAATATTATGAAGATAAAGAAGTAATAGACGAAGCCATAAAAGAAGAAATTTATACTAAATTAAGTGAATTAGAAAAAATCACTGGCAAGACCTTAGGAGATAAAGAAAATCCATTGCTTGTAAGTATTAGAAGCGGAGCTAGAGCTAGTATGCCTGGAATGATGGATACAGTATTAAATTTGGGCTTAAATGATCAAGTAGCGCTAGGTTTTACTGAAGTTACTCAAAACAAAAGATTTGTTTATGATTCATATCGTAGATTTATTCAGATGTTTGCAGATGTCGTAAAAGGATACTCTAAAGCAAGTTTTGAACGTCGTTTAGATGAAATAAAAGAAGAAAAAGGAGCAAAATTTGATACTGATTTAACAGCAGAAGATATGGTTGAAGTAACTGAAGATTTCAAAAGAATATATAAAGAAATTGCAGGTGAAGAATTTCCACAAGATCCAAAAGTTCAATTAATCGAAGCTATAAAAGCAGTATTTAGAAGTTGGAATAATGAAAGAGCTATATATTATCGTAGGATGAATGATATTCCAGGATCATGGGGGACGGCGGTTAATGTTCAAGAAATGGTTTATGGTAATCGCGGCGAATCATCAGGGACAGGAGTGGCATTTACAAGAAATCCGGCGACAGGCGAAGCCAAACTTTATGGTGAATATTTAATTAATGCCCAAGGAGAAGATGTTGTTGCAGGAATTAGAACTCCAGAACCAATTTCAACACTAGAAAATGTAATGCCAGAAGTTTATAAAGAATTTGCAGATATTGCTAAAAAACTAGAAAATCATTATAAAGATATGCAAGACATGGAGTTTACTATAGAAAATGGGAAATTATTTATGCTACAAACCAGAAATGGTAAAAGAACTGCTACTGCAGCATTAAAAATAGCTGTTGATTTAGTAAATGAAGGCATGATTACGAAAGAAGAAGCTTTGCTTAAAGTTGAGCCAAAACAACTAGATAGTTTACTTCATCCAATGTTTAATAGTGAAGCCTTAAAAAAAGGTGAAGTTATTGCAACAGGTCTTGCAGCATCTCCAGGCGCTGGAGCAGGCAAGATTTATTTTACAGCTGAAGACGTTACTATGCATGCTAAAGCAGGAGAGAAAACTATTTTAGTTAGACTTGAAACCAGTCCTGAAGATATAGAAGGGATGAATCATGCAGAAGGAATACTTACTATACGCGGTGGAATGACTAGTCACGCTGCTGTCGTTGCTCGTGGTATGGGTAGATGTTGTGTATCAGGCTGTGGTGAATTAACAGTTAATGACGAAAAGAAAACTTTAACAACAGCAAGTGGTAAAGTATATTATGAAGGAGATGAGATCAGTTTAGATGGTTCTACTGGTAAAGTATATGATGGAATTATCAAAACTGAAGATCCTACAATAAGTGGCGATTTTGAAACATTTATGAGCTGGGCTGATGAAACTAGAAGACTAAAAGTTAGAACTAATGCTGACACTCCAAAAGATGCCAAACAAGCTCGTAAATTCGGAGCCGAAGGAATTGGTTTATGTCGTACTGAACATATGTTTTTTGAAGAAACAAGAATCTTTAACTTCCGTAAAATGATTACTGCAGAAACTCTAGAACAAAGAGAAAAAGCTTTAGCAGACATATTACCATCTCAAAGAGCGGATTTTGAAGAATTATTTAAAACTATGGCACCATATAGTGTAACGATTCGTTATTTAGATCCTCCTTTGCATGAATTTTTGCCTCATACAGATGATGAGATTAAAGCTTTAGCGGATAGTTTAGGTATTAGTTTTGAAACCTTAAAGAAAAGAATTGACTCCTTAAAAGAATTTAATCCAATGATGGGACATAGAGGTTGTCGTTTAGCGGTTACATATCCTGAAATTGCTCAAATGCAAACCAGAGCAATTATTGAAGCCGCTATAAATGTTACAAAAGAAGGAACAAAAGTAACTCCTGAAATTATGATCCCTTTAATTGGCGATGAAAAAGAATTAATTTTTGTTAAAAATATTGTTTGTGAAACTGCAGATACTATTATTAAAAAAAGTGGCATTGATATCGAATATCAAGTAGGAACAATGATCGAAACACCGCGTGCCGCTCTTATTGCTGATAAAATAGCAAAGCATGCAGAATTCTTCTCCTTTGGAACTAACGATTTAACTCAATTATCTTATGGCTTCTCAAGAGATGATGCTAGTAAGTTCTTAAATGATTATTATAAAAATAACATATTTGAAAGTGATCCATTTGCTAAAGTGGATATTGAAGGCGTTGGCGAATTAGTAAGAATAGCTATTGAAAAAGGAAAATCTATAAGACCAAATATCCATTTAGGAATATGTGGCGAACATGGCGGAGATCCAGCAAGTATTGCTTTTTGTGATAGTATAGGTCTTGATTATGTATCATGTTCTCCATTTAGAGTACCAATTGCCAGACTAGCAGCAGCTCAAGCAAAAATTAAAAATAAACAATGAGTTATGTTTTTACATAACTTTTTAATTTATTAAAAATATATAATATGATATAATTAAGCTATAAAATTAAATTTTTTTATATAAAAGTTATTTAAAAATATTTTTAATATAGGAGGACAATGTGACAGATAGTAGGATATTAGATATATTTTATAATAAAATAGTTCCAGAAGCTAAAAAAGGAGAAATAGACTGTTATTTTATGTTTAATACTGCCTTTAATTTAGTGATAGATAATGAAGTAACAAGTATATGTGATGAAGCGGCATGTGAAGATTTAGTAATACCAACTTTAAAAATAACCAATAAAGTTTTATTTAATAGCTTATTAGTAGAATTTGTAAGAAAGGCTATAGACTTTTATGATATATCAAATTTTGCTTTTTTAGAAGATCTAAATAAAGAATATAAAGATACTTTAAGTGAAGGTCAAGAAGAGTACTTAATTAAATATATAATAGTAGCTAATTTACTTGCTAATGCATCTTTTGAAGATTTCGATAATCCAATAAATTTTTTAAAATCTCGTATAGCTATGTTAGATAATAAAATTATTGAGAGCAATAAACTAATAGATATAGGATACATTGATAGTATTGGAGCAAGATTACGGATTATAGAAGAAAAAAGCCCAATTAAAGCTGAGACGCCATATAGAATTACAAGTTATTTAGAATTTGATGATGGATATATATTACACTTGCCAGAAATATATGCAGGCAATACAGGAGAAAAATATCAACTTTATGGTATTCAAAAGACAAGAAAAAATAATGAAGCTGAAGAAAGAACATATTTAAAAAAAATCAGAAAGGGGTTTATTGCCAAGATAAATGGCGCGCCAGAACATTACTTTTTTGCTGCTATGCTTTTTATATCATTATGCTCAGATAAAGAAATAGAAGTGAAACCATTTTTAATAGAAAGGTGGAATGCAAAGAGAAAGTCAATGTTTAATAAAGTAAAAGCTAACCAATATTTGCAATTGTTAGTAAACGATTGTGAACAATTAGAGCATTCAGAAAATCTAACAGAAAGCCTTATTAAGTATTTTTTTGAAAAAGAGGAAGAACATGATCAGCTTCAAAGTAATATAACGGATAATCTTCTTCGTTACTTTACAAAATTAAGTGATGTAACGATTGGATTAGATATAATATCATTTCCTCATGAGGCAGATTTTAGTTTAAAGCTTAAAACAGAAGAAGCTATCGAAAGCAGAAGCGAAGCATTTAATGAGCTTTTTAAATTAATAAACGATTACAAAAGAAGAGAAGATTATTTAGGGAGATAAAACATAGAATTTAAGTTATGCTAAAGTATAGCTTTTTTCTTTTCTAAAAATAAATTATGTGATACAATTAATAAGAAATAGAAAAAGAGGTTATAAAAAAATGAAAGAAGAAAAAGAGACAAAGAAAAAAACTCCAAAAAAAAGCACTTCAAAAACTACAGGAGCAGCTAATAAAACTGTTACTAAAAAAACAACTAATAATAAAAAAGCAACAAATACTAACACCAAAAAAAAGGAAACAACAAAAAGCTCTCAAAAAAATAGTCAAAGAAGCACAGCAACCAAAGATAAAAACAAATCCAATAAAGTAAATACTTCAACAAATAAAAATACTAAAAGTACAACAAATAAAATAGAAACCAAAAAAGTGAAAGCTTCAAATAAAAATATTACTAATGAAGAAATAAAACAAATACCAAAGTCTAAAAAGAGTGAGAAACAAGAAGAAATACCAAAAACTGAAGTAATCGAAACTAAAAAAACATTTAATAGTAAGCTTAAAGGATATGAATTATTTATAATCGCAGGTTCTTTAGCACTATTAATCGCCATAGTACTAATGGTAAATAAGAATAATATGCGTGCACATTGTAGAAAAGCTATATGCAATGAAACTGGCACAATATGTTATACATATAAATTAGATAAAAATGGAAATACAAAGAAGATATGGGAAGGAAGCTGTCGTAATAGATAATTAATATATTTGGCAAAACACAGGATGTATTGTAATATAAAAAGAAATTTGATAAAATAATAAATATGTGCAAGAAGAAAGGAACCATATATGAGATATTTAGGACTAGATTTAGGGACTAAAACTTTAGGTGTAGCTATAACAGACAAAACAAAAA
>CANDSI010000073.1 GCA_947388575.1 uncultured Mycoplasma sp. | reverse complement strand
GTTCTTGATATTCTTTCCTTAAATCTTCAGGTAAAGTTGGTAATATGTAATTTAATATGGTAGCTATATCTTTATATAATTCACTATCTAACTCTTTTTCGAGATTTAAACAACTATATATTATCTTACTTTCTTCATAATAAGGAAAACTTTCTATTTTAAAATATAAGCTTTGTAATTTTTCGATAAATTTAGATTCTGGAGTTTCGGGAACTATTAAAGTTAAACCAATATCTTCTTTTTCATTTTTTTCTTTTTCTAAATCATTATTATATTCATTAATTAAATTTTGTAATTCTTTTTTAACTATATTTTCAATACATGTATTTTTTATTAGTTGCAATATACTATCAATTAAATCTTTAATTAAAGGATTTTCTTCAGAAATAATCTCTTTTTCATTTTGTTTAGTAATACTTTGCATAAGTTCAGGAACAAAATAGTCATTTAGAAATAGATATGGTAATGTTTCTTTGTATGAATCTACCTTTCTTGCATCTACTAAAGTTGGCATACAAAACATAATGTCTTTTGAAATAGCAAAGTCTTTTTTAACATCGACTAAGAATTGGACTGGTTCAACTTCATAAATTTTGTCATCTTTTATAACATATCTGCCTTCAAAGCCATCAAATATTATTTCGGGATATTCTATTCTTTTTTTATCATGTTTATGAAAACTGATAAGATTATAAACGTTACCTGTTGGTGTAGCTTTGTAATCTTGCCAAATATCAGTATTATCAAAAACACTATCGTGAATATGATTAGGATATTCACCAAATGTGATAAGAAGATAACCAGGCGCTAGTTCTTCAATTACTGTACTATATTTTTTTATTTCAGAATATCTAAATACTGGCCTAATTGCTAGATACATACTATCATTATTTATAGTTACAAAGTCTTTTCCTTCGTAGCGTACTCCGAAACTATCATTTAAACATAGAAAACATTTCCCTTCACTTATTGGACTACGTCCCATACTACTTGTTAAAGTATATCGGTAGCTAATAGCAGTAGATGTAAAAGCATTATATTGTTCTTCTTTCTTTACAATATCAAATAACTCACTATAATTAATTCTAGCTTGCCATTTCTTTTGATAATCTTTAGATATTCTCTTAATATCTATAAGTGTTGCTTCTGGTAATCTAATATCTGGCATATAAACACTCCTTTAGCATTTTATAATAGCATAAAAAAGTTTATTTATCTAGTTTTATTTAGGAGTATGAATGTTTTTAATGGTATAGATTGTATCAAACTTTAATATTAGTTCATCTAAATCTCTTATTACATTGTTTATTAGGTTTTCATTTCTCATAATAATCACCACGATTATCATAACAAATATAAAGCTTTATTTCATTATGTTCGACAAAATATAACAAAACTTTCTTGTAAATCACAAGTAAATAGACAATGCTTATATAGAAATTTATTATCATTTATAGTATAATGATTATGGGTGAATTGTATTGAAATATCCTGGTAACATCAAGAAGAATTATAAACAAGTTGTTAATTATAAAAATAGAGGAATGGACCTTGAAGCTATAATTAATGAAGCTTGTAATTACTATTTAGAAATGGATTTGGCTATTATATATAAGAAACCTACTCCAATTGGAGTTGTAGATGTTGATTATAAAAATGGAGCTGTTATTAATAAGGCTTATTTTAAAGAACCATCAACACTTGATTATAATGGAATCTATAAGGGAAAATATGTGGAATTTGATGCTAAAGAATGTCATTCTAAAACATCTTTTCCCCTTAGTAATATTCATGATCATCAGATTAAACATATAGAAAGAATTATTAGACATAAGGGTTTTGCTTTTTTAATTATTAGTATGAATAGTGAATACTTTATATTTAAAGGTGAAGATTTATTGAATTTTATTAATACTAATACAAGAAAAAGTATTCCCTATCATATTATTTTAGAAAAAGGTTATAAATTAAATTATAAATATCATATTGGTTTAGATTATTTAAAAGGAATTGAAGATATATATTTTAAAGGAGTGGTAATTAATGAAAATACCTAAATTAAAGAAAAAGAAAACTATTAAAGAAAAAAAACCTAGAAAGAAAAAAAATAAAAAGAATATCATTCTTATATTTTTAATAAGTATGGGGATTATTTGTGCATCGGCAGTTTTAGCTTTTGCATTATATATTATTATGACTTCACCAGACTTTGTTCCAAATAAATTATATAATAAAGAAGCAACAGTTATTTATGCTAAAGATGGTACAACAGAACTTGCGCGTTATGGAAAACAAAATGTTGAACTTGTTACTTATCAAGATATGCCTCAAGTTTTAATCGATGCTTTAGTGGCAACAGAAGATTCAAGATTTTTTCAACATAATGGCGTTGATGCAGCACGTTTTATTAAAGCTTCTCTAGGTCAGCTTGCTGGTAAAAACGCTGGTGGTGCTTCTACCCTTTCAATGCAAGTTATAAAAAATACTTATACTAAGGGTACAAAGAATGAAAATAAAATCGAAAGCTTCCTTCGTAAATTTAGAGATATCTATATGTCAGTTTTTAAATTAGAATCAGTTTATACTAAAGAAGAAATTATTGAGTTTTATTTAAATAGTCAATGGCTTGGTAGTGGTTCTGGTATGTATGAATCAATAAATGGTGTAGAACAAGGAAGTCAATATTTCTTTGGTAAATCCGTTTCCGATTTAACTTTACCAGAAGCTAGTTTACTCGTTGGTTTATTTAATAACCCTTATGCTTTTAATCCTTATAGCTTCCCTGAAAAAGCTACTCAAAGAAGAAGCGTGGTTTTAAATCTAATGGTTAGACATGGTTATATTACAGAAGAAGAAAAAGAATTTGCAGAATCTATTTCCGTAGAAAGTTTACTTACTGAACATACTTTAAATGATACTGGAAGTGAATATAGAGCGTTTTTCTTATTATATCAAGTTAAAGAAGAAACTGGTGATAATCCTTACGATGTGCCAATGGCTATATATACTACTTTAGATATTGAGCAACAAAAAGTAGTAAGACAATTAGAAAAAGGTGAATCTTACAAATTCCGTGATGAAACTGTTCAATTTGGTTTAGCTGTCACAGATTTAAAAGATGGTTCTATTACTGCTTTATCGGGTGGTAGAAATTATGGACCTAATGGTACTAATAGAGGTGTTGGAAAAGATAACTATTATTCAGATAAAGGAATTAAAAGATCTCCGGGTTCTACTGCTAAACCAATATTTGATTATGGTCCTCATATAGAATACTTACATAGTAGTCCTAGTACAATATTTATTGATCAACCTTGGAGTTATAGTAATGGAACTGGTTTCCAAAACTATGACCATGGATATAAGGGCGCTATTACAATGCGTTATGCACTGCAAGATTCAAGAAACATTCCTGCTGTTCAAGCCTTTCAACAAGTGGTAGATAAAGTTGGTCTAGATAAGATAGCTGACTTTGTTCATGCTTTAGGTGTTGATTATGGAAATACCCTACACGAATCCGCTGCTATAGGTGGTGTGGATTGTGCTGATCCTCTTACTATGAGTGCTGCTTATGCTGCTTTTGGTAGAGGTGGATATTATATAAAACCATATTCTTTTACAAAGATTGTTTATTTAGAAAGTGCCTCTAGTGAACCTTATATTCATAAAGTTGAAAAAACTAAAGTTATGAGCGAGCAGACTGCTTATTTAATTACTGATATGTTAGTATCAGTTACTACTAGTGGTGGTGCTGGTAATATAGGTGTTAGTGGAACACAAATTGCTTCTAAAACAGGTACTTCTACTTACGATTCAAAGCAAGCTGCTGCAAATGGTTTAAATAAACCACAACCAGATCACTGGTTAATTACCTACTCCCCTGATTATTCTATAGCTTTGTGGTGTGGATATGACACATTAGGCAAAGGAAAACCTTATTTACAAAGTTCCAGCGGTAATGCAATGAAAAAGACTATGATGGGTATTTTAACAAGAGGTATATATAAGAAAAATTCAACTTTTGATAGACCCTCGGGCTTAGTGTCCGTAACAACAGAGAAAGATACTTATCCAGTAATGCTAGCTAGCGCTAATACTCCTGATAATATGAGACTTGCAGATATTTATATGAGTGGTTATGAACCAAGTGAAGTATCACCAAGATTTGATAATTTAACTAACCCTACTAATGGTAAATATAATTATAATGGAGGAACTATTACTTTAACTTGGGATAGTATTAATACTCCTGATATGATTAATACTTCTTACTTAGAATCATACTTTAATAAAGCGGATTATTGGAAAACTTATGAAAGATATAAAGAAAAGTATTATAATGAATATATAAATTACAATAATACTAATATTGGTACTCTTGGATATCAAGTATATCTAAAAGATAGTAATGGTGAACTAATAAGTTTAGGCTACACTAATAATACTAATTTTGTTTATACTCCTACTGGTACTAATACTAATTATACTTTTGTTATTAAGTCTGCTTATAGTATATTTAAAAACAATATGAGTTCAGGTCTTGAAATAAATGCTAGTGTAAGTCTTGATACTAATATTGGAAATAATGGTGGTCCTACTGAAAATCCAGATAATCCTGATGATAATCCATTAGAATAATAAGAGTGATATCTATTAAGATATCATTTTTTATACTTTTTATAAATTATTATTTACTAATAACATTAAAAAGCAAACTATATTTTCATAGTTTGCTTTAATCTTTTTATTACCTTTTTTTCGATACGAGAAATATAACTTTGAGAGATGCCTAACTTTTCAGCAACTTCTTTTTGGGTAAATTCTTCGGTATTATTAAGACCATATCTCAAAGTCATTATTTCTTTTTCACGTATATCTAATGAATTTATCTCCCTTTCTAATATTTGCTTATTTAAAATTTTTTCATATTCGTTAGGAACATAATCTATTTCAGTGCCTAATATATCTTCTAAGTGAAGCTCATTACCTTCTGAATCATAATTTAAGGCATCTTCAAAACTAATTTCCCCTCTTCTTTTTTTGTTCTTTCTAAGAAACATTAATATTTCGTTTGATATGCACCTAGAAGCATATGTGGCAAGTTTTATATTTTTGTCTAGTTTATAAGTATTTATCCCTTTTATTAATCCGATCGAGCCTATACTAACCAGATCTTCAACATCATATCCTGTATTTTCATATTTTTTAGCTAAGAATACAACAAGTCTCAAGTTATGTTCAATTAATTTATTCTTAGCATTTTCATCTCCTTTTCCTGCTTTTATTATCGCTTCTCTTTCTTCTATTTCATTTAGTGGTGGTGGTAATTTATCGGTTGCTCCCACAAAAAAACATTCATTATATTTTCTTTTTAACCATAATATTATCTTTGTAATCATAAGTCCTCCAATATTCTATAATTTAGTAAGCACTCAATTCCATTTAGTTTAAATGATGTGTCACTAAGGCCAATTAAATAGTTTTTTAATTCTTTATTATTTATTTCTAAGCATTTTGGCTTAATACATTCAAGTAAACCATGATGATTTAAACTGTTGAATGGAATATACATAGGACTTCTAATTGGAACCTTACCTTTTGTTTTCTTTTTATTTATTAGAATTATAGGCTTATTAGTTACAGGATCTATTAATTTATTGCCTGTATCTAAAAAACCTGATAAGGTTATTTCATAATTGTTAGAAAATACAATTTTTACTTTGTAATAATAGTTTTTTATCTCTTTTAAAGCTTTAATGCTTTTTATAAATACATATAAAATTAATGGTGAAATAATTAGCAAGAATATATAATTTATTGCTAGTCCTTCATAATAAAAAACAAAACCTTTATTACTATAACTAAACTCTATTTTTAAATAATATAAAAACCCTCCTAAAATTATACTTGTCATATATAAATAAATTATATTATAAATAGTATATTTAAGATTTTTATAACCAAACG
>CANDSI010000072.1 GCA_947388575.1 uncultured Mycoplasma sp. | reverse complement strand
CATTTTGTTTTTCCAAATGAATCAAATTATTTATTTTCATTTTTTTAAGTCTTCTTCTTAATAAAAATAAGACAATTAAATATATAATACCAAAATATAAAAATAGTAAAAGTACTGCTTTTAAGTTAAAACTTATTTTAACAAGTTCAGGTAATTCAAATATATTCATAATAACAAAAGACATAATCAAACTAAATAAATAACCAATAGGTATAGATATTAAAAGTGATAAAAAACCTAAAATAATATTTTCTAAAGTAAATATTTTAGATATTTCCTTCTTTTTAATACCTAGTATCATATAAGTACCAAATTCTCTACTTCTCTTTTCAAACATAAACTTGGTAGTATAATTAATAAGAAAACAAACTGCTACTAAGACAAAAGCATTAACAAAATACATAGCAAATTCAAAATTACTCATAACTTCACTAAGATTTAATACATCTTCTGAAGTTGTAATTAAATTAAAAGCAAACATAAAAGCAAAAGTCAAAGTTATCGTAATCAAATAAATAGCATAATCTTTAAAACTACGTTTTACATTTCTAATAGCAAGCTTACTTAACACTAGAAACATCTCCTCCAAGTAAAGTTAAGATATCTAGTATTTCATTAAAAAACTCTTTTCTAGATTTCTCACCCTTTACTATTTCATTAAATATTTTACCATCCTTTAAGAATAAAACTCTTTTACAAAAACTAGCTGAAAATGAATCATGAGTTACCATTAAAATTGTTGCCTTAAAATCTGTATTCATATTCGCCATTGTTTCTAAAAGCATTCTAGAAGATTTAGAATCCAAAGAACCCGTTGGTTCATCAGCTAAAATTAATTTTGGCTTATTAATTAAGGCTCTTGCACAAGCACATCTTTGTTTTTGTCCTCCTGATACTTCATAAGGAAATTTATTTAAAATATTATCTATTCCAAGACTAGTTGCCATTTTATTTACTCTATCGTCTACACTTTTCCATTCACTTTCATTTATAATTAAAGATAAAGCTATATTTTCTTCAATAGTTAAAGTATCTAATAAATTAAAATCCTGAAAAATAAAACCTAAATTTTTACGTCTAAAATCTGCTAAATCATCCTCTTTAATAGTAGTTATATCTTGATTACCTACAAAAATATTACCACTAGTAACATTATCAATAGTCGAAATACAATTTAAAAGTGTTGATTTACCAGAACCACTAGCTCCCATAATAGCTACAAATTCTCCTTCATTTAAAGAAAAAGTAATACCATCAACCGCTTTCGTTATATTTGTATTTGTTCCATAATATTTCTTAACATTATTAATTTTTAAAACTTCATTCATATTTTTCTCCTTCCAAACCAATCGGTCACTAAAATTATATCAAAATACTATAATAAATAATATTACACTTTTGTTATAAACAAAAAAGCAAGAATTTCTTCTTACTTTTAATATGGTTAATTAACTTCTTTTAAACCATCTTTAGTTAAAATATAAACTTTATTAGCTACTTCACTTATATATTTTCGGTCATGAGAAATACTTATAATTGTCCCTTTAAAATCATTTAAAACCTGTCTTATTACAGGATTAGATAAAGGACTAACATTTCTAGTAGGTTCATCAAGTAATAAAACATCATTTCTATCAAGAACTAACTTAAGCAAAAATAATTTAGCTTTAGCTCCATTACTTAAATTTTTTATTTTTCCCGTCATTTCTTCTCTTGTAAACTTCATATTCCCCAAATACATTCGAGCTTTAGTAATATCATCTTTACTACTAAGATTTAAAAAATCTATTACATTTTCATAATCATTTAAAATGTCATCATAGTTTTGGGGCATGTACCCAAGTTTAATATCTTTTCTAACTTTCAACTCTTCATATATTATTTTCATTAAAGTTGTCTTCCCAACCCCATTATTACCTACAATACATAAATGCGTATTACCAATTACATCTAATAAAATATTTTTAGCTAAAACTTTATTGGAAAATTTCAATTCTGGAATATTTAAACTAATAATTTTCTTCGTACTAGGAATAAAAACATCTTCAAAAAAGAAATTAATACTCTCTTCTGTATCAGGTATTTCAGTAAGCTCCATATTATCAAGCTTTTTTTCTTGAGCCTTTAGGGAATGCATTTTTTTCTTTAAAAGTTTAGCTCCATGAGGGTCACTTCTTGAAATAGTATTTTGTTCATAATGAACTTTATTCATTACTTGTTGTAATTTAGCTTCTTTTTTTAGATACTCTCTTTTTTGTGATTTAGCAAGTTGTGTTTCTTTGTCTAACCATTTTAATCTTTCACTAATATAAGTATCATAATCAGTTTTTACTAAAGTATGTCTAGCTTTAGTCTTATTATTTATTTGTTCTAAATGTAAAATAATATTCGCTGTCTTAGAAAGTAATACCTCATCGTGTGAAACATACATAATTGGTTTAGAAGTATTTACCAAAAAGTTTTCTAACCAAAATAAAGTATCTAAATCTAAATCATTAGTAGGCTCATCTAAAAATAAGATATCATTTTCCTCTAATAATAATTTTAAAATACCAATTTTTACTTTTTCTCCACCCGATAAAGTTTTAATTAATTGTTCTAATATAATATCTTCTAAATTAATTATTTCCAAATATTTATAAAAAGAATTAACTTTATTATAATAATCATTATCATTTAAAAACAAATAATCAAACACTCTTTTATCTAAATCAGCTTCGTTTATATTTTGAGCTAAATACCCTATTTTATTACCAAGAACATTACTAGTACCAGTAATATTTACATAATTAGCTATACCCAAAATAGCTTTTAATAAAGTAGACTTTCCATTTCCTTCTTCACCAATTATAGCTAATTTATCATTTTTATTTAAGACCAACGATAAATTTTCTACTAAATATCTATCATTAAGCTTAATACTTAAATTTTTTATTTCTAACATTTATGCCTCCATTTCGGCATAATCAAAGTTTATGCCATACTTAATCTTTTATCATTCTCATGTTTACACCTCTTATATAAAATTTCTTTTTATTAAAATATTATTTGTCTTTCCAATACCACCATTTTAATTTTTCAGCATCAGGAAATTCATGTTCTGCATAATAAACTGCCATTCTAAATACATATAATTGGCATCTATCTTCTTGATATTTTTTAAATATACAATCATCCATGTATAATATTTCTGGATCTTTACCAACTAAATCTTCTACACAAGTTATTCCTATATTAATCAAATCTTCCTTTGTATTTTTACCAACATAAGGAATTGTTAACAAATCAGTTTTCATTTTAACCTCACTTATATTTAAAGATAAACTTTAATTTATCTTTCTAAAACTATTTTTAAGAACTCCTATATTTGATAACATTATTTTTGCGATATAGTTGTCTTACCCATTATATGATTTTTTATTTGTACATAATCGGTAGCATAAATATTACCATCATTATTTATATCAGCTGCCAAAAGATAAGCACCCGCTAAACTAGATTTACCCATTATGTGATTTTTTACTTTAACATAATCCGTAGCATATATCTCTCCATCACCATTAACATCACCTTTTATAACAACGGTATAATTATATTCTGTATTATTAAAAAATAATGTAAACTTCATTCCTGTCGCAATTAAGCCATCATTGATTTCTATATTTGAAGAATTTTTAAAACTTTTTAAAACTATATTATTATTAGCTATTAAAGATTTAATAGTTTTAACATTAGTTCCGAGTTTAAAACCAGTAACATAACCATTATTCTTTTTTAAGCCTAACTTTTTTAATACTTCATCTTCTGAAATTACAACTTCCACATTTTTTATTGTAACATTAGCTTCCAAACGCATTTTACCAGTTCCAATCAAAATATCGATATAAACAACTGACGAGCCAGGTTTAACTCCAACTATTTGATTATCAGAAATTGCGATATTAGAATTAGATGCTTCTAAAAGATAATTAAGATTAGTATTTGGATTACTAAATATTTCAGGTCTAACCTTAGCATTATTATCCATATTTATATTTTTAGAATTAGTTATACTTATTATTCCCATTGATAAAGATGAATTATTCAGAAAACTTAAATCATGAAATCCTTCTACATAACCACCAGCACCTAGCAAATTATTATCATTATTATTAAAATAAACATTTATAGGTGTTTTATAAGTACTATTTATCGCTTGGATGCCAATAAAACCGCCAACATTTTTTTGTCCCTTTATAGTTCCATTAGCAAAACTATTCTTTATTGTTGCATTTTGATTAATCCCAATAAATCCTCCCGCATTATTAGTAGAACTTACATTTAATGCCGTAGAACAATTATCAATAATAGTAGTATCATTAACGTTACCAATAAAACCTCCTGTAGAACTTAAACTATATTGTCCCTCTACTTCATTAGTTACACTTCCATTTTTAAGTCTTACATTAGTTAAAGTAATATTTTCAGCAACATTAGCAAAACCACCTAGATAATCTTTTCTATTACCAGTTACAATTATATTTTCAATAAATAAATTTTCAATTTTAGTATGACTATTAAAAGCTCCTATATTATTAAATACTCCTGTCCCATTACTTCTAATATTAGCTAAAGTTTTATTATTACCATCTAAATTACCTTTAAAATCAATACTAGGATAATTTGATATATTATTAAAGTCAATATCAGTTGCTAATTTATAATATTTATTTTCAGTATCAATACTCATTAAATATAAAAAAGTATTAGAATCTTTTATCAAATAAGGACTTTCTTTAGTTCCATTTCCATCAAATTCAGTAAATTTAACATTGAAAGTTACACTATTAGAGGTTTCACTTATAACATTAATTGATATACCCGAATTAGTACCATCCGTAAAAAAGATTGTTTGATTATCAAAAGCTGAATTATTTAAATCTATATCTTTTCCAAAAGTTTTTCTTTGCATATTAAGTGTTGCTGAAGATAGATTTCCTAATCCTTGACCTAAGCCAGTTTCTCCAGGTCTAAAAACATAAATGTGGTCATTTTTCCCATTATTACTTCCATCACCATTACCATTATATTTATTCTGTTCATTAACTCTATAAATTATAATTCCATTCGAATCCGCTGAATAATCGTCATAAGTATTTAACTTTTCATGATATTCTACAATAAAATATTCATTAGTAATACCAGGTATTTGAATTTTAATAGCTCGTTTTTCATTCGCATCTATAAAGTTTGGTTTAAATAAAGTTATATTTTCAGTTGATTTATTTATAACAGGTATAGGATTATGCCATCTTATCGCTGAACTAAATTCACTTGTAAAGTAAGTTAAAAAACTTTGAGGATTAGAACCAATCGCATTTCCCATTATATCATAAAAGCCTACTGGTTTTGAATTAGAATTACCATAACGATATAAATCTCTAAAACCTAAAACATGACCAAATTCATGAATAATAGTACCATATCCACCATGATTAAGAGAAAATAAACTAGCAACTTCTGTATAATCATCAGCGCGTAGTAATGTGTAAGCATTAACATCTTTTCCTAAAATTTGTTCAGTTATACCTGTATTAGAAGATTCATGAGACCATAGAATATCACCCCAAGCTATACTTGATGGTAATTTTTTTTGCCCTTCAATAATAAAAGATATAGCATCTATTTTATTATCTCCATCGGCATCTAAATCACTCGCTGTTATACCAGATGCTACCACTTGATTTTTTATATAACGAACAGCATTATTAATTAACTCTTTTTCTCTACTAGCCCCTTCATTTTTATCTTTATAACCTATTGGATTTTGTTCATTTTGTTTTAAATAGTATCCTATTGGATGAGTATCTTGATAAGAAACAACTTTACCATCTACTTTAGGAAAAATCTCCGTTGTAATAGACAATTTCCCATAACTTTCTCTTTCAAAATACTTCTTAAATGAAGGCACCGAAATAATACCTTTTACACTATCCATTAGAAATAAGGTATTACTAT
>CANDSI010000071.1 GCA_947388575.1 uncultured Mycoplasma sp. | reverse complement strand
TTAGAACTGGATTATATTCTAAAACAGGATATATCTACATAATGATAGCAGCATTTCTTTTTTCTATGATGCTTCAAATGCCTTATTTATTTTATGCAACTATTATTTCTGTTAATTGTTCTGAAGGAATTTCTGTATTGGAAAATATTGAAGAAATGGGATGTCCTATGCCTAAATTTTTAAAGGATATTTTAAACAGAGAAAAGAAAAATACAGAAGATACAATTGAAAATGAAACAAAATAAAATAATATAACATAAAATTACATATTACACTTTTATGAGGGAGTAGTTCAGGCTACTCCCCCTTTTTTATGGGGGAATTTATATGGATAAACAAGAATTTATAGAGAAAATTGCAGAAGCAGTGAAGAAATATGCAGGAGATTTCGGAATTTGTGTTTACTCACCAATTATAGCACAGGCTTGTTTGGAGAGTACTTATGGAACTTCATATAAAGCACAAAGGAATAACTTTTTTGGACTGAAATATAGACCAAATAGAGTAAATTGCTATTCAGGCTTCTTTTATGATGATAGCAGCGAACAAAATGCAGATGGAACTTATACACCAATTAATACAGCATGGTATATGTTTGAGAACCTAGAGTTAGGAGTACTTGGGTACTTCCAGTTCTTGAACATAGACAGATATAAGAACTTGAAAAGAATAACAGAACCTAGAAAGTATTTAGAAACCCTTAAAGAGAATGGGTATGCTACCCAACATGACTATGTTGAGAGAATAATGAAAACTATAGAAACAAATAATTTAACAAGATTTGATGAAATGGAGGAAAATAATATGAATATAATAAAGAAAACAAGTACACATAATACAACAGCTTTAAAAAATAGAAAAATTGAATATATTGTATTGCATTATACAGCAGGAACATCAAGCAAAGCAGGAATAGCACAAAATACAGCAAACTATTTTGCTACAACAACCACACAGGCATCTGCAGATTTTATTGTAGATGATGAAAATATTGTGCAGTATAATGGAGATTTAAATAATAGATACTGTTGGGCAGTTGGAGGAAGTAAATATACAAAGAAATATACCTCTGAAAGTGCAAAATTCTATGGAATTTGTAAAAATAGCAATTCTATTTCTATTGAAATGTGTTCTAATAAAACAAATACTAATAAATTAAATGCAGAAGATACAGACTGGTATTTAACAGAAGCAACAATAAACAATGCAGTTGAGTTAGCAAAATATCTGATGAAAACTTATAATATTGATGCCGATCATGTAATTATGCATCACAATGTAACAGGTAAGGTTTGTCCTAACCCATGGTGTGTAAATGAGAGCAGACTTATCGACTGGAAGAAATTTAAGAATAGATTGACAAATACAAGCACTTCCACAACAACTATCGAAGAACTTTATAGAATTAGGAAGTCTTGGAGTGATGCAGCGAGCCAGATTGGGGCATATGCATTTTTAGAAAATGCAAAGAATAATTGTCCTGATGGCTATTCTGTATTTGATAGTAAAGGAAATACTGTTTTCACTAAAAGTACAAGTTACATAGTTCAAATCACAGCAGATAGTTTGAATGTAAGAGAAGGAGCAGGAACAATTTATAAAATAGTAACAACAGTGAAGAAAAATGAGAAATATACTATTGTAGAAGAAAATAATGGTTGGGGAAAATTAAAATCAGGAGCAGGTTGGATTAAACTTTCTTATACAAAAAAAGTTTAATTTTTTTTATAAAAAATGGAATATTTTAAAATGGAAGTGTATATAATATATTACATTTGAAATAAATGTACTCTCTTTTTTGGTTTGTTGTGTTATTGTTATAGAGGAATGGCAGAAATGTTATTCCTCTATTTTTTTTTGTAAAAAATATCATCTATAATATATGCTATATATATCTTGTTAAAATTCTGGAATTTTTCTCATATAAAGTACCCATTTTAACTCCTGCAAGAACCTTCATATTTGGCTTATATTGGCTTTTTATGTGCTTCTTTATGAATTCCTGCATTAACTCCTTAAAGTGTCTATATGGGGCTTCTAGGCGATTTGAGAGGGCATTTGAGAGGGTGGGAGAGAAGTGAAACTGGGGCCTAATTTAGTAATATAGAAATATAGTATAGAGCCAATGAGGTCGAAGCAGGTAGCACATTTCTTCACCCACCCCCTATGATTCAATGAAGAAGGGCAAGAGGGGGAGCATGAAACTGATTCAATCAAGAAGATATAAAGAAATAATATTGATTCATTTTGATTTAATCGAGAGAAAGAGAAAGAAAGAGAGAGAAGGAACATAATACTGATTCAATTGAGAGATATTGAGAGAGAGAGGGAGAGAGTGAAACAAAAAAATTAGTTACTCGCGCGCGGGAGTGATTCGATTTTAAAAAGTTTTATTGACTAGAACATGTAGTATTAAAAACTACATGCATAAAGCACAAAAAAAGAGGGGTTCAGTTTTGCCCCTCTCTTTTTGGTTGTTCTGTTACTTAGAAAAGTTCATTAATTTTATTATTTAATATTTCTTTTATTGTTCTGATTTCTTCATCACAATTATATATATATTCATCATTAAACCAGTTTTCAAAATTCTGTTCTTCTGTCAATCCATTTTTTAATAGTTCTTTATGAAGAATCATATATTTTTCTAAATTATCATGACTATTGTTTCCGAAATTGTATAGTTCATATTCCAGACCATTTCCTTCCCAATCAATTTCTAAACATAAAAGAGGAATATCATGTTTCATATTAAAATCAAAATTATATTCTTTATCTACTGTTATATATTGATTACTTTCATACTTTAATAAGTCTTGTAATCCTTCCCTGATAAGTTGATCTGTAGTTTCAGACTCCAATTCATTTAATAAAGTAGTTTTTAATTCATTATTTGTCATAGTTTTTTTCTCCTTTTTTTCTTTTTAGTTTGTTTGTTATTCTTATTTAAATCATAGATAAAAACAAGAATTTGTTTTCCAATATTCAGTTGTATTATATTCTATACTCTATTTAAATAAATATAACTAATTTTATGTATTATTTAAAAATATTTATCTAATTATTTTATATCTAGTATTGTATACCATTCCATTAAAAAATTCGGAATCAATTAATCTTAAATCAAAAAATTCTGTTGTAATTTTATATGGATTGTCTCCATTTTCTTCATAATCATGATACCAATCAAATTCATTAGTATATTTTTCATCTACACATTCTAAAATATTAGTATTATAAAAGTTCTCGCATGGATCAGGTATAACTGTTATATAATTACCTTTTTTTGTAACTTTACTAATTAATTCAGATTTCATCAGTTTATTTTTAAAATTTTTGTATTCTTTTGTCATTGTTTTAATCTCCTTTAACTTTTCTTTTAATTTTCTTATTAAAATCAGAGATAATAATAAGAATTAGTTTCAATATTCAGTTTTCATATTATAGTATATATATTGTTTCAAATTTTATAACTTTTTTATTGAACAATCTATAAATATTTTTTATTTAATTTCATTTTATCACAAAATAATCAAAATACAATCCCAAATAAAATAATATTAAATATTTTATTATTTTAATTTGTGTTATTTTATGTCATATTATTTTATTTAGTTTGTTCAACCTCTGAAAACTTGTCTTTGTTGTTTTCTGATATAACTATACATACTATTAAAAAATATATTCCAATTTTTTGAATTATTTTCACATTCTACTTTTTGCATGAAAAACTTTAAATATTTTTGTGTAAATTGTACAAAAAAAGAGGGTTGCAATACTGCATCCCCTTTCTTCTTATTTTAGTAAATTACTTATTCTATTTATATTAATCTTTCTACACTTCTCGAATGTCTCAAAATCTCCGATCAATACAACTTCTTTTTTGCTTCTAGTAATTCCTGTGTACAATAAATTCTTATTCAATAAAAATTCATCTGTATTGACAATAGGAATAATTACTTTATCAAATTCACTACCTTGTGACTTATGAATTGTCAAAGCATATGCCAGATCTAATTCTTTTGAGTTTGAGTTATCATATTCTATAACTTTATTTACATTCTCAAAATTTACAGTTATAAGGTTCTGCAACTCTCCCTGAACAACTTCCTGCCTGATCTCTTCAATTGTTCCAATGTTTCCATTATATACATTTAAATCATAATTATTTATAGTCTGAATTACCTTATCGCCAATTTGAAAAATCTGTTCATCTTCATCTTCATTCTGTTTATTTTGTAATAGAAGATTAAATGCATCTGTTCCAAGGGATCCGCTGTGTTGTGCTGATAAAATTTGAGTAGTATCTTTATTATAATTCTTTATTATATAATCTTGAATGAAATCTATATCATCTGATTTAATGAATTTGAAATCATCATAAGATAAATTAATATCTTTTTCATCTATAATATTATAAGAATTTTCTAAAATTCCTGAGTTTTGTTGTTGTCTGAATACTCTTGAAAGTTTGGTTGTCTTAATCAAATTACTTTCTATTAAATCATTGAGAACATTTCCGATCCCTACAGAAGGTAGTTGTGCAACATCACCTACAATTACAATTTTTGTATTATCTGAAACATTTTCAAATAAGATTTTTGCAAGTTTTAAGTCTATCATAGAAAATTCATCTATAACAATATAATCTTCTTCAATCACATTTAGATCGGTATATTCTGAAACAGTAAGACCTAACTTTCTATGTATGGTATATGTTTCCCTTCCTGTGACTTCTCCTAATCTGTCTGCCGCTTTGCCTGTTGGAGCAGTTAAACAATAACTGAAATGCCTTTTTTCTAATTGTTCTACAATTTTATTTATTGTGAATGTTTTTCCTGTTCCTGGTCCTCCTGTAATTATTGATATTTTAAAATCAAGAGCATTCTGAATAGCTTCATTTTGTGTAGTTGAAATGATTCCATCATTTTCATTCTTTGCAAGTTCTTTTATTCTTTTTTCAAGTTGTCTTTCTATATAATATATTTTTTGGAAGTAGATACAATTTTTATATTCTTTATATATAAAATTTTGTATCATTTCATCTAATAAAGATGTATTTTCTATTTCAGACTTCGGAATACAAGTGCTGCCATTGTTGCAAAAGTCATATATCTGTTTTGATACAAGTGCTTTTTCTCTTACTTCATCTTTTACATTCCACTTATAAAAAAGTTTCTCACATTCACTCCAGCTTAAAATATTGAAAAAATACAATTTATAAGGATTTTCTAAAATAGAATAGTAGTTTTCTCCAAATTCATCATAGATCTGATTAGCCTGCTCTATAGTCAAGCCTGATGCAATTGCTAGATGGTGCATATCTTCCCTTTTCTTATATTCTTTTATAGTATTTAGAATACTATTTTTTTTGGTTTTTCCTAATCTATAAATATCAAGTAAAGATGGATTTTTTTCAATATCATCAATACTATTATTGTTAAATATCTTTTGAAATGTCGATTTACTTATTTTTTCTGTATTTTCTACAAAAAAATTTATGAGTGTTTCTTTTTCCTCTGTTACTCTATTTATAATTTGAGTTAAGTCTAAACAATTCTTATTTTTATTATAAGAGGCTTCAATTTCAAGAATGTCGCCCTTACATAGTGTTTCTGTTGTTGTTACAAACAGGGTAGTGTTTTTTAGTTTTATCACTGAATTGCTATTTTTTAATATTGATACTTTTAATATATAAAAGTTTTTCTTCATATCTTTAAAGTTTACATTTGTTATTTTTATTGTTAATTTCATTTGAAATATTTCTCCTTTCAATTTGTTTGTTAATCTATTCTATATGGTTGGAAAATAAATATAACTGTAGAAATGAAGAAGATAATATTTTTTTTAGAAGGAGTACAACCACTTTAAAATAAAAAAATTACTCTATTATATATGTATATTATATCTTGTTAATATTTGAGAATTTTCTGACAATTTAAATTATTTTCAGATTATTCTCATTTTTTAACAAGTTATATATATCATATATAAAGTATTTTTTTTTTTTTAAA
>CANDSI010000070.1 GCA_947388575.1 uncultured Mycoplasma sp. | reverse complement strand
TAGACCTAAAAGAAGAAGATATAAGGATAACCCTTATAATTTAGAAATAAATAATAGTAAATAAATAATTAATTTTTATGATAGTAAAAAAGTATTACAAAAAATAGAAGTTAGCGAAGAAGTATTTTCTGTTTTTGATAAAAGTGAATTAAAGGATCTTTCACAAATGAATGAATATGATAATCATATTGAACATGCTGCTTTATTTGAAGAAGTACTAAATAAAAGGGCAATTAATAAAACTAAACTAACTGAAGAAATAGCAGAATCCAATATAATTACTGAAGAATTATTAAATGCTATAAAAGAACTGCAAACAACACAAAAAAGAAGATTAATATTATATTACTTATATGATTATACATTGGAAGAAATAGCAATTAAAGAACATTGCTCAAAAGTTGCAATAAAGTATAGTTTAGATATTGCTATAAAAAATTTAAAAAAAAATTTAAAGTTTTAACTTAACTTTTAAATTACTATTTAGGAAATATATGAAAGGGAGTTTAACTCCCTTTCATCCTCCTTTCCGTAAGGGATGCTCTTTGAAAATTATATATTCACATATTAAATACTTTCTCATTATTATTCGGAAACGATGAGCACGTTAGCAAATACGCATGCGATAAATATTTGGCTATAAATATTAAGTAGCACTTAATAATGCGATGACAAATAATGAGTATAATGATACTTCTGCTTAGCCACAACTATAAGTAATGGAAGCAGTTCTGTGAGAACCACAGGGGGGTGAAATTCCCATGAAACTATTTAGCTGATAGTTGTTTAATATGATCCCTATAGAGGGTACTAAGAAAAATATCTATAACAGAAGTAAAATTAAATATTACAATTAAAGTCAAAATATTTTGTTTTGACTTTTTTACATAATTAAACATATAAAATGAAAGGATAAAATATGAGAAATTTTATAGTAAATGTTAAATATAAAAAAAGTAGTATTAATTTTAGTGTGAAGGCTTATAATCGCAAAGAAGCTGTAGAACAAGTAAGAGAGATAATTAATGACACAACAATGTTTGCTTTTACTACCGAAGAGAAGAAAAAATTAGTATATAGAGTAAAGAGAGAAAAATAATGGGTAAAACAATAAAAAGAGGAGATGTATATTATGCAAATCTGAATCCAAGAAAAGGAAGCGAAGAAGGTGGAATAAGGCCAATTGTTGTAGTTCAAAATAATGTAGGGAACTATTTTAGTAAAACTATCATTGCTATTCCTATAACAACTAAAAAAGGAAAATTACCAACACATATTAAAATACCCAAAGGTAATAATATAGAATATGATTCTACAGCATTAAGTGAACAAATAAGAGTATTAGATAAAAGTAGATTAAGAAAATACGTATGTAAGCTATCAAAGGAAAAGATGAAAGAGATAGATTCTAAATTGCTTTTAGCATTAGGACTAAAAATATAAAAGCAGTACGAATAAGTAGTAACAAAATTTATGCAGTGCGAAAGGAGAAAAAGTCAAGTGTATAAAATAAGTTTTTATACGTTCGTATTAAATAAAATTAAATGTTATTCTTTTAGCGTGATTAGCAGTTATTACAGAGGTGCTATATGATAATTCAAGAAAAAAAAGTATATAGTGCATCTGAAGTCCAAAAAATATTAGGATTAGGAAGAAATATCTTATATAACTACTTGGATGAAGTATATAAAAAGCAAACTCCATTTAGGGTTATTAAGATAGGTAAGATTTATAAAATACCAAAAACGTCTTTTGATAGCTGGCTAAATTGTATCACTAGTAAAGAGGAATAAACATGGCTTTAATTAAAGGCAAAAGTAAAAAAGCTTTTTTTGAAAGAAAATCATGGTGTCATAGATATAAAATAATAAGTCCTGAATGTAAAATTCTATATAGAAAAAAAGGAGGATTTAAAACTGAAGAAGAAGCAGTAGCTAGTTATAAAATATACGAAGAGCAGTTTAAAGAACAATGTAAAAAGTATATAGTAAAAAAAGAAATGTATGTTAAAGCATTTTTTGAATATTGGTTTGAAGAAATATATTCCTTAAGGATTCAACCGAATACAAAATCTATAGGCGCATATATTGTCTATGACTTAATAATACCATCAATTATCTATGATATAAGATTAGATCTAGCAACAGCTGATTATTTTGATAATATCTTGAATATTGCAGCAAAAAGAACAAAATATAGTGGTGTAGCAGCTAGTAGTTATATAAGAATGGCAATAAAAGATGCTTTTTCTATGGGATTAATTAATTACGATTATGTTGAAGAAATAAAAAAGTTTCATCGTGAAAAGCCAAGAATTACAGTATTAAATTTATCTGAACAATCAAAACTTTTAGAACAAGCAGAGAATACACAATGGTTTTTAGAAATATTATTAGGATTATATTGTGGACTAAGAAAGGCTGAAATTTTAGGTTTAAAGTTTTCAGATATAGATTTTGAAAATAAAGTATTATTTGTACAAAGACAATTAATTATAGAGAAGACAATTGAAAAAGGGACTTCAAAAGTATTGAATACTCAACTAAAGGAAAGCACCCCAAAAACTAAAAATAGTATTAGAAAATTTAAACTTCCAGACTTAGTATTAGAAGAAATATTAAAACGAAAAGTGGAAGTAGAAAAAATAAAAAAACTATCACCAAATTATAATGATAATGATTATATTAGTTGTCAAAAAAATGGAAAACCACATGGTTTAACATCATTAAATGACGCAATAGCAAGAATATGTAAAATAGTGTCTTTGCCACATATTACAGTGCATTCTTTAAGGCATATGTGTGCAACAATGCTATTAGAGGAAGGAACTGAATTGGCTAAGATATCAGCTTTTTTAGGGCATTCTAGTGTGCATACAACATTTGAATATTATTGTGAAATTGTTGATGGTAGAAATAAAATATTATCTTATATTAACGATATATATAAAAATGGTTCAATAGAAGGTGCGCTATGTTAAACTTAGCAGAATTAACAAAGAAACCAATTAAATATCATGTATATAATGTAACAAGATTAAAGGATAAATATGGTTATAAAATAAAGTTTGAATATGCAGACGACACTATTAGAATACACCAATTTGGTGGTTTTAAAAAAAAGAGTGAGGCAAAAGAAGCAAGAGACAATGCAGTAGCAGATATTAAAAATAACAAATTTGTTTATTATGGAAATATAAAGTTTAAAGATTTTGCTATAGCATGGCTTGAACAAATAAGTAAACCTAACATAGCATATAACTCGTATATGTCATATAGGAACGTTATTAAGAACTATGCTATACCATTTTTTAAAGAAATGTATTTAACAACAATTAATATAGGACATATAACAAATTTTTATAATAAAGCGACAGATAAATCTTCTGTGCTACGTATAATAAAATATGTACTGGGAATAATGTTTCAATATACAAAAGAAAACAATTTAACAAGAGTAAATCCAACTATAGGAGTTAAAATACAAAAGAATGAAGAAGAAAAACAATATGGTGTATTAAATATAGATACCAGTAAAACATTAACGATAGAGCAAACAAAAATATTAATAGAAGCAAGTAAGAGTACACCAATATATTTGGAAATATTATTCGCATTATTAACAGGTTTAAGAAAATCAGAAATTCATGGTTTAAAATATACGGATATTGATTGGAGTAAAAAAAAGATATATATAACAAGGCAGTTAGGAGTAGATCCAAATAAGAATAAAGAAGAATGCAAGAAGAAAACAATAACAAAGCAAGAAATAAAACTAAAAACAAGATCAAGTAAAAGAGAAATTGATATACCAGATATGTTGTATGAAGCATTATTAGAAGAAAGGATAAAATATGAAAAGAATAAGAGAAGAAGAATTAATGATAAAACCAATCTATTTATAGATGAAAATTATATATGTTGTTCTACGTATGGGCATTCCAGAAGTAGAGGCTTTGTAAGACCATATTTTATTAAATTACTAGAAGATAATAATTTGCCTAAAATAAGATTTCATGACTTAAGACACACTTACACAACTTTAATTTTAATGAATAATGGTAGCTTAAAAGCAGTATCCACATTACTTGGACATTCTTCCACAATGATTACTTTAAATAACTATTTTAATGTTCATGACATAGTTATAGATTGTACGAATTTTTTAAATTCTATCATTGCGAAAACATATCATAAAAAAGATACAAAAATAGAAATAATTGACTTAAACCTAAATTTGCTAATAAAAAGAGAAGTCCCGTAAATACTAATAAAAAAGCAATATACAATGGTTTATTTCTGTGTTAAAATAGATTAGAAAAAGTTATTTAGTGTTATCTAATATTTTTGTGGCCAATTGGTGTACAATGTCGTACACAGGCTAAAATATAAAAAAATAAAAATCTAATGTACGAATTTTCATTGGTTGAGAATAATCATATTAAGGAGGGCATTATGTTTAAATTAGTATCAAAATTTGAGCCATCTGGAGACCAACCAGAGGCTATAAAAGAGTTGGTTGAGGGAATCAAAAATGGCAAGAAAGAACAGGTTTTACTGGGTGCAACAGGTACTGGTAAGACATTTACAATTGCAAATGTAATTAAGGAAGTTAACAAGCCAACTTTAGTTTTAGCACACAACAAAACTTTGGCTGGTCAGTTGTACACAGAACTTAAAGAATTCTTTCCAGAGAATCATGTTGAGTATTTTGTTAGTTATTATGATTATTACCAACCAGAAGCATATGTTCCTTCAAGTGATACATATATCGAGAAAGATTCCTCAATTAATGACGAGATAGATGAATTAAGACATGGAGCAACTAGTGCTTTAATTAACTACAATGATGTTATAGTAGTATCAAGTGTATCTTGTATATATGGTATAGGAGAAAGAGAAGAATATGAAAAAGCCAGACTTATATTAACAGTTGGAGATAATATTAAAAGAAATGCAATTATAAATAGATTAGTAGATATGACTTATGAGCGTAGTGATATTGATTTCCATCGCGGAACCTTTCGTGCTAGAGGAGATATTATTGATATCATACCAGTTAATGAACACGCTTATGGAATAAGAATTGAATTATTTGGCGATACTGTAGAAAGAATATCAACATTTGACCCCGTAACAGGTGTTATCATATCTGATAAAAAAACTATTACAATATCTCCAGCTTCCCACTTTGTTACAAGTCCTGAAAAATTAGAGGAAGCAATAAAAAGGATTGAAGCTGAATTAGATGAAAGGTTAAAAGAATTAAAAGAAAATAACAAATTATTAGAAGAGCAAAGACTTCGAGAAAGAACAAATTATGACATTGAAATGTTAAAAGAAACTGGATTTTGTAGTGGAGTTGAAAACTATTCAAGACATTTAGCTCTACGAGGACCAGGCGAGACCCCAACTTGTTTAATAGACTTTTTTCCTAAAGATTTTTTATTAGTAGTTGACGAATCTCACGTAACACTTCCTCAAGTGCGTGGTATGTATAATGGTGATAAAATGCGTAAAACGGTTTTAGTAGATTATGGTTTTAGATTACCAAGTGCCCTAGATAATAGACCTCTTAATTATGAAGAGTTTGAAAAAAAGATTAATCAAGCAATATATGTATCAGCAACACCAGGAGACTATGAGTTAGAACATACAAATAATGAATATGTAGAGCAAATAATAAGACCAACTGGATTATTAGACCCAACTATTGAAATAAAACCAAGTATGGGACAAATAGATGATATAATAAATGAAATAAATATCAGGAAAGAAAAAAATGAACGAGTATTAATTACAACGTTAACTATAAGAATGAGTGAAGAGTTAACAAATTATTTAAAAGAAATGGGTATCAAAGTTGCATATTTACATAGTGAAATAAAAACGTTAGAAAGATTAAAAATAATTCACGACTTACGTTTAGGAATGTATGATTGTGTAGTTGGAATAAATTTACTTCGTGAAGGAATAGATATACCAGAAGTTAGTTTGATATGTATATTAGACGCTGATAAACAAGGATTTTTACGAAGTGAGCGTTCATTAATCCAAACAATAGGAAGATGCGCTAGAAATGAAAATGGGCATGTAATTATGTATGCGGATAATGTAAGTGAGGC
>CANDSI010000069.1 GCA_947388575.1 uncultured Mycoplasma sp. | reverse complement strand
GGCTTAGTTGCTCTTGCTGGTGTATATTTTTATAGTAGAAAATCTAATAAGATGTATAAAATCTAATAAATAAATCACTATTCTGTAGTGATTTTTTATTTGAACTATTTATTATTTTATGGTAATATTAAATTATTGAAGGAGAGATGTTTTATGCGTGAATTTACAGAACAGGAGTTAGTTAGAAGAGAAAAATTAACAAAATTTAAAGAATTAGGAATAGATCCTTTTGGTCATAAATATGATGTAAGTGATTTTTCTTGTGAAATAAAAGAAAAATACGCAGCTAAAACACATGAAGAATTAGAAGAATTAAATGAAGAGGTTAGTATTGCTGGAAGAATAATGTTTATTAGAAAAATGGGCAAAGCTAGTTTCTTTTCAATAAAGGATAAATTAGGTAATATTCAAGTTTATATTTCAATTAATGACATAGGTGAAGAAGCTTATAACTTGTTTAAATCTGCTGATATTGGTGATATTGTTGGTGTTCGCGGAACTGTTATGAAAACAGGTACTGGAGAAATTACAATAAAATGTTTGAAATATACTCATTTAGTTAAGTCTTTAAAACCATTGCCAGAAAAATATCATGGCTTAAGTGATGTTGAAGAGCGTTATAGAAGACGTTATGTAGATTTAATAATGAATGATGAAGCTAGAAAAATTGCTTTTGCTAGACCTAAAATTATTCGTTCAATTCAAAATTATTTGGATAATTTAGGATATGTTGAAGTTGAAACACCTATTTTAGGTACTATTTTAGGTGGAGCAGCAGCACGTCCATTTATAACACATCATAATGCACAAGACATTGATATGTATCTTAGAATTGCAACTGAACTTAATTTAAAAAGGCTTTTAGTTGGTGGAATGGATGCTGTTTATGAAATAGGTCGAATATTCAGAAACGAAGGTATGGATAAGAAACATAATCCAGAATTTACAACAATTGAACTTTATAAAGCTTTTTCTGATTTAGAGGGAATGATGGATGTTGCAGAAGGAATTATGAGTACTTGTCAAATGGAAGTTAATGGAACATATGAACTTGATTATTTAGGACACCATATTAGTTTGGCTCCAGGCTTTAGAAGAGCTCATATGGTAGATTTGATTAAAGAAAAAACAGGTGTTGATTTCTTTAAAGTTACAAGTACTGAGGAAGCTAAGAAAATAGCTCAAGAACATAAAGTGCCAATTGAAGAACATTTTCTTTATGGGCATATTGTAAATGCTTTCTTTGAAGAATTTGTAGAGGATACAATTGTAGATCCAACTTTTGTTTACGGACATCCAGTAGAAATAAGTCCTCTTGCTAAAAAAGATCCTGCAGATCCAAGATTTACGCAAAGATTTGAATTGTTTGTTTTAGGCTGTGAATATGCAAATGCTTTTACAGAGCTTAATGATCCGATCGATCAATATGAAAGATTTGAAAATCAATTAAAAGAAAAAGATCTTGGTAATGAGGAAGCTAATGATATGGATATTGATTTTGTAGAAGCTTTAGAATATGGTATGCCTCCTGCAGGAGGAATGGGTATGGGAATTGATAGAATGATTATGCTATTTACGGGAAGTGAAACAATTCGTGAAGTAATTCTGTTCCCAACTATGAAACCTTTAAAGTCTTTAAAATTAGAAAATAAATTAAATAAAGTAATTGATAAAGATGAAGCAGAAGTGAAAACAAATGAAAAAAATGATTTAGTTAATATAAAAATTGAACCATTATTTGAGGAATTAGTTGAATTTGATACATTTGCTAAATCAGATTATCGTGCTGTTAAGATTTTAGATTGTGAAATAGTTCCTAAATCCGAAAAGCTTTTAAAGTTTGTTTTGGATGATGGGACTCGTAAAGATCGTGTTATTTTAAGCGGTATTCGTGAATATTATGAACCTGAAAAATTAATAGAAAAAACAGCTATAGCTATTTTAAATTTGCCTCCTAAGAAAATGTTAGGAATAGACTCAGAAGGAATGCTTATTTCAGCAGTACATGAGGTAGATGGCCATGAAGGTCTTAATTTACTTTTAGTAGATGATTCTATTCCAGCAGGAGCTAAATTATATTAAAATATTATTTATTGTTATTGAAAGCCTTTTTTAGGCTTTTTTCTTTTTATATAAAAAGGTTGAAAATATTTTAAACATTAGCTATAAATTTACTTTATTCGACATATTTAGTTTTTATTTTTATATTTTCACAGTATTTTCATATAAAAATAGTTGTTTTTACTTTTTTTTTAAAATATTTTGGGTTATAATTCTGATAGGAGGAGAATTAATATGAAAAAAGAAGAAAAAAAATATGGTTTACTTAAAGTGATTTTATTATTTGTTTTAGTAGCAATTTTCTTGACTTGGTTACTTCCTTATGGTCAATTTAATGGCTCGGATTATGTAGACGGAGGAGTTTTAGCAAGAATAGGAATGAGTAGTTTATCTGAGCTTGTTTATTATGCTTTTCAATTTGCTTTAGATAAGATAGTTATTTTACTCTTCATTGCAGGTTTCTATGGAGTTTTATGTAAAACTAAAGCATATGATGATATTACTTCAAGTATTGCAAAAAAGTTAAAAAATAAAAAAATTGCTGTTGTAGTATTTTCTATTATTTTAGCAGTTTTAGCAAGTGTGTTAACGCAGACTTTTGTTATTCTTATTTTTGTTCCATTTATCGTATCTATTATGAATAAAATGAAACTTGATAAGATAACTATTATTGCTACTACATTTGGTTCAATGTTAGTTGGTGTACTTGGAGCTACTTATGGTACTGAAGGATTAATGCTAATAGCAAAAGATAACTTTTTTACAGCAGAAGGGTTTGATCCTAATAAAACTGTTTTAATTAGAGCAGGTATACTTCTTATAAGTTTAGTTTTATTTAATTTCTTTATAATTTCCCATATGAGTAAAAAAGATAAAGAAAATGAAAATGCTGAAATGTTTCAAATTACAGAAGTAGATGAGAAGAAAAAAAGTTATATTCCAATAATTGTTATCGGAATTTTACTAATAATTCTAGTTGTTTTAGGATTTGTTAATTGGAATAAACTAAATATTACTGTTTTTGATAGTTTCCATAAGTTAATAACTGAAGATATTAAAATAGGTGAAGATTTTTATATTTTCAAAAGTATTTTAGGATCTAGTCTTAAAGCCTTTGGAAATTGGGATGTGTTTACTATATCTTCAATATTATTTATTTTTACAATAATCATAGGTTTATGTTATCGTTTTAAATTTAATGATTTTGTTTTAGGATTTGCTGAAGGATGTAAAAAAGTTATTAAGCCATGTATTGTTTTGATGGGAGCTTATTTGGTGATGGGAGTAATTTATATGTCACCGTATTTACCATATATACTTAATAAAGTATTAGGCTTAACTGAGGGATTTAATGTAGCTACTTCAAGTTTAACTATGCTAATTAGTACTATATTCTGTCCTAATCTTGACTTTATAGGTTATTTAGGAATACTTAGTCATATGGCAGCAGAATATCCAAATTATATGAATGCTTTATATGTGATAATTTCATCAATTACAGGTTTAACAGCTATTTTTGCACCTACAAGTTTAGTGCTAGTAGTAGGCTTAACTTCTCTTGATGTTAATTATAAAGATTGGTTAAAATTTATTTGGAAATTCTTAATTGGAATAGTTATTTGTTTACTTGTAATTTTTATACTAATGACTATGATTTAAAGAGGCTATTAAAGCTTCTTTTTTGACGTTAAAAGACCTTGAAAAAGGCTAGTATCTATGCTATAATTCTTGTTAGAGGTTGGTGTATACTATGAAAAAATTTAAGTTGGTTGTAGTAACATTTATCGCAGGGCTGTTAGGGATGCCACTAGCGTATGCTGAATGTGATGCAACAGAAACCAATAAGCTTAGCAGTTTAGCTAATAATGTTAAGGTTAGCCAAGAAATAATTCAAAAGGAGTTTGAACTTGGCGCTGGTGATAATCCTCCAGATGGATTAACAGAAGAAGAAATTAAAGATTATAAAATGAAAGTTGATTACTTTAAAATTTATATTAGTAATATAACAGAAGAAATATATGTAATTGTTACTAATAATAATACAAAACAAACTAAAACTTTTAATTATAAAGATACTCAAAATGGTACTGCTTTCTTTGAAGAAGAGGTAGGTTCAGAAATAGTTAATTATACAATAGAGGTTCATGCTTCAGGTAAAACAAATTGTAATAGTAAAAAACTGAGAACTTTTTATTTAACTACACCAATGTATAATATCTTTAGTGAATCATCTTTATGTGAAGGCATAAAAGAATTCTATTTATGTCATGAATATTTATCAGTTAAAACAACATTTGATAAATTTGGAGAGTATACTAATCAGTATAGAGATGGAAAATTAAAAGCAGATGGCTCAATTAAAGACGATGATAAAAAAGATAATGGAATTATAGGGTTTATAAAGGAACATAAAGGTACTGTAATTGTTGCTACTTTAGCTGTAATTACAATTGGGGGATTAGTAACAGTGATAATAGTAAAAAAGCAAAGGAGTAGAATAGTATGAAAAATGTTTTAAGAAATGCTAGTTTATTTATTATCGCGATTGCATTTACTTTTACTTTCGCTTTAGATGTAAAAGCTGATGCTTGTGGAGATTTAGATAATAATCGTTGTAGAATAGGAGCTCGTGGAGTAATAAAAGTTGCAGGTAATGGTTTTAAATATCAACAACTTTCCTCAGCTACATCTAATAATAGAGAATATGTTGGTAAAACATTTTATAAAAATATAAATGTATCTGTAAATTTTAATAACAATCCAGGTAATTATTATTTTTCACATTATAAAGATTCATATTCCTCATTGTTTTGCTTAGATGCTCAATATGAGGGTGGCTCTGCGGTTAATGCTGAAAGGTTTCTATTAGATACAAGTGAAAGCAAAAAAGTTCAAGTATTTGATGCTGCAATTATGAGTATATTAACAGATGGTGGGGTACATACTGGTGGTGCTGGAGATGCGACATATTGGGCTAAGTTGATGGCAATACGTGCTATGACTTATACATTTGGTTTTTATCAAACTGCAAATAAAGATTACCTTTCTGCATTTTATGCTGGTTTAACAGTAGCCCATAATTGGAATGAATTTTATGCTTCTGATGTAGCTGCGGTAAATGCTGAACTTGCTAAGATTGGGGCAGGATCTATCGGAAACGTCCCTTTATACAAATCTTATAATTATACAGGGGATCCTGTTAATAGTGGTGCAGGTTATTACGTGAGAGGACTTGCTGCTGCAGCAGAATATGCTAGAAAATTAGCTTCTCAACCTAAAGTTGAAGTAAGTAATCCTCAAGCTGGAGAAGTAGAAACTTCAGGAGAAGAGGGAGACGTTTTTGTAAAAAAAGATGTAGTACATACTCTTAAAATTAGTGGATTTACAAAACAAAATAAATTTATTATAAATTCTAATGATAATTATGGAATTAAATTTGCTGAGGGAACTCAATATGATGGATTAACTGCTTATATTTCTCAAATTGAAATTTCTGGAGGTCCGGTATTATCTAAGGATCAAATACCTTATGGCGAGGATTTTGTTGAACTTGGTTATATTAAGGAAAATCAAGATGTTGAAATCAAAATTACTGTTCATTTTGAAGGTTGGAAATCTTCAACTAATCCAAATATTGTAACTTTGAAATGTGGTCAGACTCCAATTAAATATTCTCTTGATGGTACTTATGGTACTGGAATGGATGAACAATTTGGCGAGTATATCGGAACAATTTGGTATGCTGGTAAAAAAGAGAAACAAAGATATGTTGGTGTAGAAAAAGTCAGTGAAAAAAGAGATGATGAAGCAGGCACACCATGGGAAAGTCCTTATGAAACAAATTTAATTGATGCTTGTAGTTGTGATGATTTGGAAGAGGCTTGTAAAGCTTCTGGAAATCCAAATAGTGATGAATGTATTGAATTAAAAGAATCTAATTGTGGTATGTGTTCATGGTATGATGTTTTATGTGAATTTGGAGATGAAGAATCTTGTGAAAAATATACTACACAATGTGATTTGAAGTGTGATACATATGTTGAAACTTTTGAATGTTGTGATGAACGTGGAGAATTAATTGTTTCAACATTAGATGATCATGAGGTTAGTATTTTAGGCCCAGGAGAAGATAATCCTGATGCCCCAAGTGTAAAAGCTTGTTTTGTTACT
>CANDSI010000068.1 GCA_947388575.1 uncultured Mycoplasma sp. | reverse complement strand
ACAAATACACATAAATTAATTTATAATTATAGAAATAACTATTGACATTTGTTGCTAATCATAATAAAATGGTTATGGTGATAGCGATGGATGATAACATGAATAATAATATGATAAAAAAAATTGAAGACCAATTAACTTTACCAAAAGAATTAAATAAACGACAAATTTCAGTTTTTTTAAAACCGGATACTATAAAAGAATTAGATGATGCAACAGAAAAAATAAAAAAATATTCTGATAAAAAAATAACAAGAAATACTATTATAGAGCTAGCAATTGAAAATTTAATAGAATGTACTCCGATAGCTATAAAAAATTATGAAGAAAAAAATAAAAGTGAAAAAGAAAATTTTGATACTGTTGTTTTTCCGTGTGACTTAACAGGTATAGAAACATTCATTAGAACTAAAAGTTGGTTTTATGTTCGCACCGATAAAAGCAAGATAGATAAGTTAAAATATATAGCCTTATATACAGGTTATCCTATACAAAGTATAACACATTATGGAATAATAGATAAATACGAAGAAAAAGATTTTAATGGCAAAATAAAATATATTTATTATTTAAAAGGAAACCCGATAAAATTGGAAAATCCAATACCATTAGGAAATAGCAATCCACAAAGTACAAGATCACCAAGATATACAACATTAAAAAAGTTAAAAACAGCGAAGGTATATGCTGATTTAGCATAACTTAATTTAAGAAAGGAGGAATTAGGAGGTGGATTAACATGGAAGTTATATCAATAATATTAGCTCTAACCATATTAATAAAAGAGCTAAAAAAAAGCACTTATTAATAAAAATAAGTACTTAGCCAACTCATATAATTATATATGAGTTTTTCTGTGTGATAAAACATATCACAATAATATTATAAAATAAATAGAGTATTTAATCAAGGGTAAGAAAATTTTACCAATAAGTTAATAATGTAAATATATTTATTATAAGAGACATGGTGCCAAAAAGTGCTTAAATACTCAAAAATAAAAAGTTTTAACTTACATCAGCAAGTATCTTTAATTTTTCTTGTAACTCCATATTTATCACCATTAATATTATAACACAAAATTCACATTTTACAAACAAATGTATGCAAAATATCTTTGGTAGTTTTTACTAAAACAGAAACTAAAAGAGTAAATTAAAAAATATAATTATTTATAAACTAATATACATTAAAAAATTAGTATGTTATAATAAATACTAAGGAGAACAACAATGGAAAAATTTGCTTTTAAAGAATTTATGAATAAAGAAGTTGTGCAAAAAACTATTATTTTTGCTGATGCTTATAATATATATATAGATGGATGGCAACCAGCTAATACTGAGGAACATCCATATCGTATTAATTTTTTTAGTAGAGGGCTGTTTGTCGGATACATAGAAGGACAAACTTATGCACATTTTATAGACTCGCTTCAATCAGACATGCCTTTTGTTTTATATACTCCAATGGGGAAAATCGAAGGAAACTACAGCACTTATTATAATTTATTTTCATATAATATTGAAAATAGAAAAGATTCTTTTGAAGAAATTGATGGATTATTTAGAATAAAAGGTTCTGATTATTTAGAACAATTACAAGAGTATAATATCTCGTCTCATCTTAATTTTAGAAACTTAAATAAAGAAAATATCAGAATTTCATTTAATCGTGGAGCAAGCAATTATGAAGTTGAAATAGTTAAATATAATAACAGTAGTGAGGAAACGATAAGATTATATATTAATAGTGAATATCTTAAAATAGAACATTTCGTTTATCCCGAAAGAAATAAAAAAATTGATTTTACTAATATAGTAATAGAGTTTGGCAGTAAATTTGTTATGCCCAAAGCAAGTTTTAGCTTTTTAGGAAAAGAAAGTTATCAAAAAAAATTAGAAATAGGAAAAAATGAATTTGGAATATATCCTATATGGTGGCAAAAACTAGAACAAATTAAGTATAGTGAAATAGGCCCAGAAATAGAAGCTAATGATTCAAGAATGCTTACATTTATTGAAGAAATAAGGCAAGAATTAACATTACTAGCAAATGGAATTACCCCAATAAATATTTATGACAAAATAGCTATGCTATGTTTCTTTAAAAAGTCAGATAAATTTAAACTTGATTTTTCAAGAGCAGAACAAACAAATATAGCTTTGAATTACAATCCGGTATTAAAAAGAATGCGTAAAAACCAACAAGATAGAAGAACGAATTAAATGATTTTTAAGTCGTTTTTTATTATCATAATAATTAAATTTTTAGAAACTTAAAATATTGATTAACTTTACAATTTAATGTATAATTAAATAAAAAAAGGCAGGAATGAAAAAATATGGAAAAAGTTTTGAGTTTAGTTAGAAAGTATAAAGAAAAAATAACTTTAGCATCTATGTGTGGCTTAATAATTATTATATCCTTATTATTTATAGGAATATCTTTAAAATCAAATAATAACATATCATTTGGTAATGTTAGTCTAAATTTACCAAAGCAAAAAGATTTCATTTATTTATCTGATATTCCTTATGACAAAAATAATTCTAGTACGGGTTGGGGTCAAGTAACATTAGATAAAAACTTAGACACTAAGTACAACAAAGGATTAATAACCTTAATAGTTGATGGGCAACCAAAAAGCTTTTTAAAAGGTATCGCAGCTCATGCCACAAGTACGGTTGTTTATGACATAAGTGGTTTAGGTTATGATTACTTTTCTACATATTATGGAGTTGATGCCAGTCGTGGAAGCGCTGGTAATGGTGTAAAGTTCTCAATATACACTTCTACTGATGGAGTAAATTGGGATTTAGAAACTTTAGTATCTCCTCCTGTAAAAAAGGGAAACACTGAAGCAGAATTTATCAAAATTAATATAAGCAATAAAAACTATATTAAATTATATGCCAATAGTAATGGCAATTTAGATGGTGACCATGCTGTATATGCTAACTCTAAATTATATAAAGAAGGATACGATGAAGAAGCTAGTGAAGCACCATATAGTTTTATAAAGACTTTAGAAGAATACGACAATATTTTAGCCAATTCTTCATATGATGATTTATTAACAACAAAAGAAATGACATTATTACAACGTAAATTTGTTAAATCATTAGAATATGGTATGTTACAAGCAATGGCTCATATTAGTGAAGAAAATAAAGAAGCATTAGAATGGATATTGACTGATAAAGAGGCTTTAAAATATTATATAACAGGTGGAACTCCAACAGGTTCTTATATTAGTTCCATAAACGTTCTAATAAAGTTATACACATTATATAAAGATGATTTAAAAAATACTACTAGTACTGAGTATACTACATTAGGAAACTTATATAAAAGAATGATAATATCTTTATCATTAACTCATTCTTCAAATGTATGCTTATGGGTAGGTGGAAATCAATGTTCTGATGCTGCAACAAGATATGCTGTATACAAAAAAATGCACGCCAACGATTTATTAATCAATAAAGTATTTGAAACATTAAGTATTGAAGAAATGCGTTGGGTAATGAACAACATAATTGATGATGAAGAGATTGAATGGTTAAATCACCATATTAGAAAGTTCCCTTCAAGGTGGGGACCTTATACAACAGACCCATATCATTATATAACATATAGATTTGGTTATAACTACAATAAGTCTGAATATTATTCTGAAGAAAATTATAGTAAATGGAATACCAAATATGATTTAGGTGCTTATAACATTACATACCAAACAGGAAAACCAAAATTATGGATAGTATTTGAAGAAGGTTCTGTTTGTGGAGGAATATCAAAAACAGGTTCTAACATAAATGCCAGTTTAGGAAATCCATCAGGAGTTATAGGTCAACCAGGACATGCTGCCTATTTAGAGTATTCTGAGACTGCAGATGGCAAGGGAATGTGGAGCATTAAAAATGATGTAAGTGGATGGACAGCATCTGAAAAAAGTGAAAGACTTTTAGCAGGCTGGGGTTCTAATAACTGGGATTCATATTATAATGTTACATATGTGCCATATGCTCAAGAAGGATTGAACGACATTGATAATTATAATAAGGCTTTAGAAGTAATGCTTTTAGCAGATTTATATCAAGATGATGTTGTAAAACTAGAAGAAATATATCGTAAAGCTTTAGAATATCAACCAATTAATATGAATGCGTGGTATGGCTTAATCAGAACATATCAACAAAACGAGAATAAAACAGCAGAAGATTATTATAATTTAGCTAAGTATTTAGCAGATAATATGTATGAATTTCCAGTGCCAATGTTTGACTTATTAAATTTACTTGTTCCAAATATTAGTCCAACAAACTATTATGCATCATATACCAATTATTTAAAAGCTAGTTTAGAAAAAGGAACAAAAGTTGGAACTACCATTACCACTAATTTACTACAACCAGGTATTACAAGACTAATGGCAAACTATTTATTAGGTAGAGGTGATTACTCTATAGCAAGTTTCTCATTCACAGGAGAAAATGCAAATAAAATAGTATTAGGTTCTAAATATGAAGGAAATGGTGTTCGTTGGGATTATAGTTTAGATGGAGGCAATACATGGACATCAACCAGTGAATCTTCAATACTTTTAAGTAATGAAGAAATAAATAGAATTAATGCAACTGATGATATAAAAATCCATATAGTAGGAGTAAATTATTCTCCAGAAAATATTTATACAATAGATATAACAGACAATAATCTTGTTGAAAGCAATTTTTATCGCAACGATTTAGAAAACAGAATAATGGGTATAAATTTAAACTTTGAATGGCGTCAAAATGAAAATGATGCATGGACAAGTTATGCCGATGCTTCTCCAAATAATACAGGTAATAAAACATTACAAATTAGAGAGAGAGCCAATGGAACTAAATTAGCAAGTAATATTTTAACATATACATTCACAGAAGATAATCAACCAGACACAAGAAAATATGTTTCAGTATCACATCTTTCAATCCATGGTGTATCAAGTCAAGCAACAGGAACTAATCAAAATGGAAATGCTACTTATGCAATAGATGGTAATTACAATACAAGATGGCATAGTGCGTGGAATGGTTCTGATAGTAATAAATGGATAGCTATCAAATTAGATAAACCAATATCATTATCATCGATTGAATATGTCCCTGCTGATGGTGGAAATGGTAGAATAACAAGAATAAAAGTTGAAGGAAGTATGGATGGTACTAATTGGGAAGAAATATATATAGCAAACTTAGCTAATAATATGACTACAAAAGATTTAGTATTTGCTGAAAGACCAGTTGTTCAATATGTAAGAATTACAGGGGTTAATACTACAAGTGCAGGTGGTGGAAACTTCATTGCAGCAAGAATGTTTAATTTCTTCCAAGATATAACAAATAGTCCACATCCAACCGCAGGTGTTGGATATAGTCCGACTGAACCTACGACTGGAAATGTTACAGCAAGATTAATTAATAAAAGTACAGAAGATATAAGAATAACCAATAATGGTGGTAGTGATACCTATATCTTTACAGAAAATGGCGAATTTACATTTGAGTTTATCGATACAACTAATAATAAGACAGGTAGTGCCAAAGCTAAAGTTGATTGGATAGATAGAGTAGCACCAACAGGAACTATCACATATAATACCACTTCACCAACAAATCAAGAAGTAATTGCAACATTGATTACTAGTGAAGAAGTAACAATAACAAATAAGAGTAATTATAGCGTTAATGAAAATGGCCAAGTTTTAGATTCAGAGGGAAATATTTTAGATGGATATACCGTAGATGATGAGTGGTTTGTAAAAGATAAAAATGGTAATATAATAACAAACATCAATCCATATCGTCATGAATTTGATACAAATGGCGAGTTTACATTTGAATTTGTTGATAGAGCAGGTAATAAAGGAAGTGCGACTGCCAAAGTTGACTGGATAGATTTAGAGCCACCTCATGCAACGTTAACATATAGTAAAACAACATTAACCAATGAAGATGTAACTGTAACTATTGATTTTAACGAAAATGCAACAGTAATTAACAACAGCAATAGTAAGAGTTACACATTTAAAGAAAATGGTGAGTTTACTTTTGAATTTAGAGATACAGCTGGAAATAGAGGTACTATCAAAGCTAAAGTAAACTGGATAGACAAAACTGCTCCAACTGCCGAATTAAAATATGAGAATATAGATAGCAAGGTAGTTGTAACAGTAATAAATCTAAGTGAAGAAATAACATATAAAGAGGGAATAGGAGT
>CANDSI010000067.1 GCA_947388575.1 uncultured Mycoplasma sp. | reverse complement strand
AAGAGCTGTTACACTCTTAAAATGAATCAATATTAATTTTAATTTTTTTAATATTATTTAAATAAGCATGAGCATTTATAATAGTTCTTAAAGCTTTGGCATTTCTACCTTCTTTACCTATTACAGCGCCCATATCTTCATTTGATACAAGAATCTCTAAAATTGTTGTATCTTCATCGCCTTCAAACGAACTTACTTTAACCATATCGGGATTTTTAACTATTCCTGAGATAAGTAAAGTAGCAAAATCAGTTATATTCATAATTATTTACCTGTTTTTTTGCTTTCTGCATATTTTGCCATAATTCCTTCTTTTGAAAGAATTGATCTTACAGTCTCAGTAGGTTGTGCTCCATTATTTAACCATTTTAAAGCTAATTCTTCATTAACTGTAATTTCAGCTGGTTTTTTAACTGGATTATATGTTCCTACTATTTCGATGAAACGACCATCTCTTGGACTTCTTGAATCAGCGGCTACAATACGATAGAATGGTTTTTGCTTAGCTCCCATTCTTTTTAATCTTAATTTAACTGCCATTGTTATTCCTCCTTTGTTACAAATATATTACTATAAAAAAGAAAAGATGTCAACTATTTTTGGTTGACACTAATTCAAATAATTTTCATCAATACTTTCTATCTTCTCATCTACTTCTGTATCATCGATGTCTTCGATTAATTCATAGTCGTCTGGATCTTCTTCAACACTTACTTTTATCATTGTATTTCCTACAACTTCAACTCCTAATTCTTTTTCGATGGATAAGTCTACTATACCATTATTGATTTTTACATCAGTAACAGTTGGTTGGTTTAAACTTCTAACAATAATCTCTGATGCATCATTAAGTCTTGCCCCATCTTTTAATCTGATATTCATTTTGTCATTATAATTAAATCTTTTGGTAGTAACTGCTGTTTTAGTATCTCCATTATAAGAATACCATACATTAACATCAAATGCACCATTAATTCCTACTGCACCATTATTATTTTTTCCTTCAAATGAATGATTAATCACCCAACATCCTAAAATTGTATCTGGAGTTTCTTCAGGTTGTACAGAAAATTTGGAAACACTGTTCTTTTTAGCTTTACCCACCACTGCCTTTGTAACTATCTCTTTATAACTTGCCACTTTTATCCCTCCTAATCATAATTTATGCAAACTCGTGATAAAAGTACACTTTTTTTAGGTGTTTTGTGCTATAATTAATTTGGTGATAAGAAATGGATTGTATTTTTTGTAAAATAGTTAATGGTGAACTTCCTAGTAAAGTATTATATGAAGACGATTTAGTAATGGTAATTATGGATGTTAATCCTATTAGAGATGGTCATATCCTTGTTATTCCTAAAAAACATTTTACGGATTTTGTAGAACTTGATGAAGATACAACAAAACATATTTTTAATGTAGCTAAAAAAATGACAAAGCTTTTAATGGATAAATTAAATGCTAAATCTGTAACCCTTTTAATAAATTATGGGGAAGATCAAAAGGTTAAACACTACCATCTTCATTTGTTGCCTGATTTTGGTACTACTGATGTTAGTCTCGCTAAAAGAACTATCGAAGAAAATTATAATACGATTATGAGTTAGAGCTTTTAGCTCTTTTTAATTAGAATTAATATTGAAAAGTAAAAGGTTATATCCCTTCTCTTTTAATTTTTTGTATGTATCAATTGTCAAATATTTAGCGTAGTTACTATTTTTGTTTATTGTAACTCTCTCCATAAATCCTACAATATAATGTATTTCTGCTTTGCTAAATAGGCGAGCAAATTCTTCAAGAGTTAAAGTTTTTATTAGTTTATTATTAGGATATTCTTTTAATATTTTATTATAATACTCTTTGAAAATTCTTTTTTTATCTTTTTCTTTGACTATATAACTAAGTAATTCTGCTGAAGATAAAATTTGTCCATATACGTCTCGTGACCCACTACCATCAAATGTTTTTTTATTATGTATTAAATATAAGTTATCATTATCATAGTATATTAAATCGGCTATTTCTATATTTTGCACTCTTACTTTGTGAGCTAATATAACTTCGCTTGAATTGGCAAATGTATTATTATATTTGTCTTCGGATTCCTTTTTGCTTTTATTTGATATAATGTCAATCAATTTACTATCTATTTTTGTTATTTCTTCATAGATTTTTTTATATTCCTTTTTCATAGTCTCTAAATATGTCTTATTGAATATTAGCCAATTTCCGTTAAATAAAAGAAATGTCTCGCCATTTTCATTTTCTATATTTGCTTGAATACAACTTTTTAACTTTGTTGGTGGGATAACTATTTCTTCTTCTCTATATACCGTAATGTTATATTTTAAAAGCTTTTGCACTAAACTTTTAGTGATATTATCTGATAATTTATTAAATAATGCTTCCATAGTTACTTGATCTTCTTCATATATAATTTTGTCTTCTTCATCACGAATTATATATTTTGTGCATCCTATACAATTTTCTATATAATTATTTCCTAATAATTGAAATTTATCTAACTTTTTATTAATTAAAGCATCAAATAATAGTTCATTTAATTGTTGAGCTGTATAACCTCTTTTCTTTGCATCTATAAAGTATCCTAATGCGAAGTTATCATTTCTTTTCTCTATGTCTATTAAATTATTTAAAATTTTGACAAGATTTTCTATGGTTAATGATTTTTTTACTATAAAAGAGTCTCTTGCCAAGATATTTAATTTTTTTATGTTTTTGGGATTATCTACTGCTAATAGTTCTATTATGTCTTGGTCTACTTCTAATGACAATTCTTTAAAAATATTACTCATATCATTTTCATCGTCTATTGATGTTGCTGTTCTATTAGCATGTTTTATTGATGTTTTGTTTCCTACCATTCTGTTTCCAGAAACACTCTTGATTGTTTTGTTTCCTTCTTTTGTAATTTTGGGCAAGAGGGATAAACCATAGTTTTTTAAAGTAAATTCGCTAATGTAACTGCTTCCTAAACCTCCTGTTAACAAAAATATATTTTCACTTTTTGTATATGTTAATATATATGATATATGAATGTTATTTAATTCAACTTGTTCTTCTAAAAGGTTATTAATCATTCCAGACCATGTTGGATTGTGATAGCTTTTAAATGCTAATCCTTTGAAATTATTATCTTTTATTATGTATATTTCATTTTTGTTATTTTTATTAACATTTACTTTAATATCTTCAATTATTTTTTCTTCTAAATCCTTATGTGATAGTATTTCAATTCCTTTTTCTTCAAAATATTTAATGGAAGCATCATAATCAACTTTGTAAATGCTATATTGAGTTTCAAAATTACTTTTAACCATAATTTTCTCACATCCCTTTTGAGATGTATTATATCATATCTTTTTATTTTTTTATTTATTAAAAAAATATGATATAAAAAATAGCATTATTTCTATGCTATTAGATTCTAAATGTTTGCAGTCATCATAATTTTATATACTGCTTTTATATTTTCTTTCTTATCGTGATTCATATCTATAAAATTAATATGCATTTGATAACCACTATCTAAACTTAACAATAACTCAACTTTACCTGGTTTATAATTAATTGCACTACTAGATATTGAATAATATGGTATGATATGAATCTTTTTGTATAAAGCTGCCATAGGATCTCTATCAAAAAGAATAATTCGCTTATCAGTAAAGACTACAAAGTCTTTACTGTTTTTATAAGCTAAAATAAATTTTTCTTTGTCACTAATATATTCTTTTGCATAATCTGTAAGATTATCAAAACCTACTTCTACTTTAAAATCAAAATATTTTGTTAACTCTTTAAATTTAATGTATGCCATAAAACCTCCTTACTGCTTTTATTAATCTACTGTTTCTATAGTTATTTTTCCGTTTGAATATTTTAAAATTGCTTTTATGGTTGCTTCATTGTCATATCTATCTATGAAGTAGAAAGTCTCTTCTGCTCCTTTTTCTAAAACCTCTTGCTCAAATTTCTTTGTATATGATGCTGCAAAGCCCCCAACTTTTCTTGCACTCCAAGTTTCATCTTCAAAAATTGTTGGCTCAGTTGTAATCAAAGTCACTGTTATTAAACCATTAGTTGGCTTTGATGCTATTGCCATTTTTATTCCTGGCGGAGTTGTATCAACATTAGCTACTGTATATAAAACTGTTGTTGTGTTTCCTGATAAATCTAATACTGTTACTTTTCGATTTGCTATAGCGTTATATTCTAATTTAGTTAATGTTTTTTTATCTTCTGATATTTCCCAACCATCTAATGGTTGAAGTTCTTTATTTGATTCTATAATAATTTCAACTGGCTTATTTGTTTTTTCAAATGTTCCGTCTGCTTTTTGATTACCTATTTTAATAGATAAATTAGGCGCTGAATCATAAACTTTAATGGTACCATCTGGCATAGTAATAATAATTGAGTCATCACTATTATTAGGGATTACTTCTACCTTTGTATATTCTCCATTTTCGTTTTGTATCCATGTATCATCTAAAGGTTCTTTGTATGTCATTGTTATGGTGGTTTCTTTTTCTCCTTTTTCTACTAATACTTCTGGACTTGTTGGATCATAGTTTCTAATTTCGTATTTAATTTCAGCTTCATTACCTACTAAATCATATATTTTTAAACTATATTCAGCATTTGGTATGTTACTAAATGTTTTTGTTAACACTCTATTATCTTTCAAATCCCAACCTGCTACTGGTTTAATATCTTTATCAGCTGTGATTGTTACTGTAATATCTCTAAATGTTAGTTTATTGCCATTGTTATTGCTAGTTTCTACTGTAGCAGTAGGTGCTATATTATCAATATTTTGGATATTATACTTTATTGTACTAGCATTTCCTGCTTCATCATATATTGTTACTTGACCACTTTCATTATTTGCAAAAGCTTTTGATACGCTTAACTTATCATTAGCTATACTCCAATCACTTAAAGCTTTTATTGGTTCATTTGATTCTATAGTTACTATTACTGGACCTTTTGTAATATTTGTTGTATTATATTTTACTTTTAGTACTGGAGGTGTAGTGTCTTTAATAATTGGCTTTTCTGGTTCTTCAGGTTTTATGGGTTTATCTTCTGGTTTGTTTGTATCACCTGTTGAGCCTTGACTGTTGTTGCCAGAATTATTTCCTCCATTATTGTTGCTACCACCTGAAGTATTATTGTTATTTCCATTATTAGAACTATTATTGTTACTATTATTATTGTTGGAACCATTGCTCGTATTGTTATTACTTGAAGAGCTATTTCCTGAATTTGTTATTCCATTACCATTATTATCTGTTTCCTCTGGAACTTCTGTTATTCCTGGATTGGATACTGGGGGAATATCTTCATCTACAGTTCCTTGGCTATTATTATTTGAACTATCTCCACTATTATTGCTGTTGCCATCAACTTTTTCATAAGTAGGATCATTATCTGTCCTATAATCAATGTCCTCCTCATTAAAATTTCCTTGATTAGATGCAAATACGAAAGTTCCTGTACCTGCAAGCAAAAATAACACTATTGTTATTATAATGATTTTTTTGTTTTCCATAAATTCCATCCCTCTACTATCTTAATATATTATGATTATATCAAATATTCAATATTTTGAAAATACCTTTTTTGCTTTTTAAAAAAATTTTATTTTATTTAATGGCCAAAACCTAAATGATATCTTACCATTTATATCTGATTTCTTTATTAGACCTATCTTCCTACTATCTAAAGAAATTTCGCGATTATCTCCTAAAACTAAATACATATCTTTAGGAATAACTTCGTATCCTAAATCACTTAATTTGAAATCTTTGTAATTTAGATCTTTATTTAAATAATTCTCTGGATATTGTATGCCATTAATATATAATTTGTTACTTATAATTTCTACTTTATCGCCAGGTAGACCTATTACTCTTTTTATTAAGTACTTTGTATCCACATATTTTAAAGATATTATATCTTCTCTTTTAATATCAGAAAATTTATACTTAAATTTGTTTAATATTAATACTTCTCCATCTTTTAATGTTGGATGCATTGAATCTCCCACTACTGTTGTGACAGAAAATATAAATAACATAATAAATAATATGATACCAATAATTATTAAATACTTTATTGTATCTTTAAAAAATTCTTTTATATCTAACCAGTCCATGATACTACCCTTCCTATTATAAGATTATATAATATAAAAAAAATTTTGACAATAGAAAAAACAGATTTTCATCTGTTTATTTTTTAATTCTC
>CANDSI010000066.1 GCA_947388575.1 uncultured Mycoplasma sp. | reverse complement strand
AATGGTATTTTTGTCCACCTTCGTTTTCTTTTCAACTTTCTTAAAAAATGAATCGTCTAACATAAAAAAATACCTCCTAACACATTATATGTTAGAAAGTACTTTTTGTTTATTTATAATAATCATAAAATATATCATCAGGTTTTAACTGAAAAACTTTTGCGATTTTTAAAGCTAAATCATAATATACCCTACGATTACCATTCTCAAGTTGCCAATAATAAGCTTTACATATTCCTAGCTCTTTTGCAACAGCTTCGTAAGACATATTATGCTCTTTTCTTAAGTTCTGTAACTTAAAATTTACTTTGGTACTACTTTTCACCATAACTCCTCCATTAGATATATAATATACCAAAAAATGCGCAATGTCAATTTTTGTGTTGCTATGTGTGGCTAGACATTGTGATAATTTATCAATAATATTAAGTGTAAGGAGTTAGTTTTATGAAGTTAAGAGATATAGTTGGCATAAATTTGAAATATTATAGATATAAAAGTGGTTTATCACAAGAAAAATTTTATTTAGGACTAGAACTAAATCCTAAGTATTTAGCTAAAGTTGAAAGAGGTAAAGCTAATATTTCTTTTGATTATTTGGAAGATTTAGCTAAAAAGCTAAAAGTTCATATTAATGACTTAATTTTATATAATGAAAATCATGTAATAGATAAAAAACGAATTGATGAGAAACAAAGAGTAAATAATTAAATCTTCTTCCGAGAAGTTTTTTTATTTTGTGCTTTTAACTCAAATAATAATTTCTGGTTTTCTATCTCTTTTCTTAATTCTTCTTCACTTGGTAAGTATAGTTTATATTTAGTAGCAAAAAGTTGTTCATTTTCTTTTAAAATAGAATACTTTGCAATATCTTCATCAGTATCAGCACATAAGACAATTCCAATAGTAGGATTATCTTCTTTATTTCTTTTTAATTCATCATATATCCTAACATACATATCCATTTGGCCTATATCTTGATGCCTAATTTTACTAGTTTTTAAATCAATTAAAACAAAACATTTTAAGATATAATTGTAAAATACTAAATCTATATAATATTCTTCTTTTTCTGTATGAATGTGAACCTGTCTTCCTATAAAAGCATAACCTTTTCCTAATTCCATTAAAAATTTTTGTAAATTATTTATTATACATGTTTCAAGGTCATTTTCTGTATATTTGCTGTCTAAAGAAAAGCCTAAAAATTCTGCGATTATAGGATTCTTAACAAACTCTAGTTTTTGATTATATTCATTATTATCTTTTTGTTCTCTTTTATTACTTAAAGATTTTGAACTTAATAAACGATAATAATATTGTGATGAAATATTTCTTTGCAGGGTTCTAACACTCCACGTTTCATTGTAAGCTTCGGTCTCATACCAGTCTCGAGCCTCTTTATCTTCAACTTGTAGTAACACACGATAATGAGACCAAGATAGTATGCCTTTAGATTTTGCACTCACTGTGTGCAAAATTTTATTAAACTTTTTATAAAATTGTAAAAAGTAGTATAAATTTCTTTGTTCAAATCCTTTACCATATTTCTCAGTTAATTTTTTTGCTAAATATTTTATAACTTCTTCTCCATATTCTGCCCTTTTAAGCCCTTTTAATTCTTCTTTTGCTATTCGATAACCTATTAGCCAATTTCTTTTTACCAAAGCAATATTTACCGCTTGGTAAGCGTAAGATTGTGCTCTATCAATAATAGAACAAACATCTTCAACAACATTATCTGTATCTTGATATTTAAATTCGGTTAAGTTAGTTTCTAACATTCTATCTATTTCTTTAATTGTAGACATTTTAAAACACCTCACTTTCTTAAAACTTTTTTTATTTTTAAAATTTCTATAAGTGAAGTGTATCATATAGATTATTAGGAGTCAAAATACAGATTTTTCAAAATCTGCTAAGCAGAAAATATAAAATCTGTTGCTAAATGTTACAAATGCAACGTGATTTTAATAAAATTCTTGCTAAAACATTAAAATCTGTAAAAATTAAAAAAAAGTGTAATTTTTTGTTTATTTTACACTTTTAATCTTCATTCTTAGTTTTAAATTGGAGCATTATTGGTGTTCCTGTTAAATCAAAGTTTTCTCTTAGTTTGTTTTCTAAATACCTTTCATAACTAAAATGAATAAGTCTTTTATTGTTGACTTGGAAAGTAAATTTTGGAGGTTGGACTCCTGTTTGGCTTACAAAGTATATTTTAAGTCTTTTACCTTTAAATGATGGTGGAGCATTTAGGCTTACTGCTTCTGTTATAACATCATTTAACAAACTGGTTTTGATTTCTTTATGATTGTTTTCATATGCACTTATTATCTCTGGCATTAATGTATGAATTCTTTTCTTTGTTTTAGCTGATAAAAATACTATCTTTAAATAATCAGCAAACTGGAATTCATTTGCTATTTTCTCTTTCCATTTTTTTATTTCTAAATCTGGATTACTTATAGTGTCCCATTTATTAACTACTAAAACTAAACCCTTTCCTGATTCAATAGCATATCCTAAAATATGTTTATCATGTTCTAATATACCATCTTCAGCGCTAATTACAACACAACATACATCAGCTTCATCAATTGCTCGCATACTTCTTAAGTAACTAAATTTTTCTACATTTTCATATATTCGGCCTTTTTTCCTTAAACCGGCGGTATCAATAACGATATATTCATTTTTATCATAAGTAAATTTGGTATCTAAGGAATCTCTTGTTGTTCCAGCGATATCACTAACAATTGCTCTTTCTTCATTTAATATAGCATTTATTAAACTACTTTTTCCAACATTTGGTCTTCCTATTATACAAAACTTAGGAATTCTTTCCTCTTCTTTTAAATCATTTGATAATTCTTTTGTTATAACATCTAATAATTCTTTAAAACCTAAATTGTGCTCACCACTTATACTCATAACTATAGGAAATCCTAATTCATAAAATTCATAGATGTTTTCTTGACGCTTATTATTATCTATTTTATTTACTAAGACAATTACTTCTTTGCCACTTTTTATAAGCATATCCCTAATAAAATAATCACTAGTATCAAGACCTGTTTTACCATCAACAACAAAAAGAATTAAATCAGCTTCGTCAATAGCTAACTCAGCTTGCATTCTTATATCTTTATTAAAATCATCAGTTGTATTTATTAAACCACCTGTATCTATTACTGAAAATGTTTTTTCATTATATGTAACTTTTCCATAGATTCTATCTCTTGTTACACCTGGTTCGTCCATTATGATAGATTTTTTTTCTTTTATTAGTTTATTAAATATTGTTGATTTACCAACATTGGGTTTGCCTATTAAACATACACATTTCATTTGTATCCTCCCCTTTTTTGCTATATTCTAACATAAAATGCTATTTTTCACAAATATTATTTGGAATTTCAGCCTTAATTTGATTATTTTTTAAATAAAGTATTATATCTATATCATTCATAACTGTATTATCTTTGGGATTTATTACATCATTTCCTTTATCAGGTTCTAACTTTCCAGCCATAACTAAAGTATTAACTTTTATCTTTAAACTTTTATATCCATTATATAACTCATTACTATTATTTAACTCTAACTCATATTTAATCCCATAACTCTCAGCGATATTTTCAATTAATTCTATTTTGGCACAATATAAGTTGTTTTTGCTTTTACTTGATAAATTTACTATACTAACTGTAGCTATAACTGATAAAATGCCAATAATAACTATTACACATAAAATCTCAATTAATGTAAATCCTTTTTTATTCTTCATAATTCCATACTCCTAAATGACCTTTGGTTTCAATTTTTTCTTTTAAAGGTTCAATATCTTCTAATATCCAAGCATATCTTCCTTCTTCATATATCCCGCATATATACTCTTGATGATTGCTCTTTTTCATATTTTCGACATATTCTTTAGTCATATAAATACAATCTACTAATTTACATTTACATATAATATAACCATAATTTAAAGGTATATCTTGAACTAAAGTCATTAATTCTTTTCGCTCTAATGTTGTTTTGGGTATTTTAGTTAAACTTGCATGAATATATAATTCCCCACGATATTTGGTTTTCCAACTTCTAGTTTCTACTAACTTCTTTTTTTCTTTTATTAAGCTTGCAAAAGGTTCTGTTAAGCTAAGTACTTTCATATAACCACCAACTTAATTATAAAATAGTTTACTTAATTTTACTAGCTTAGATATTTTATTTGACATATTTGTTTATATTTAATAATTGCTTTAAAATATAAAGTATGATAAAATGTATACAGATGAAGGAAACTTCATACAATAAAAAAGAGAGACGCATAACTTTTTGCCGTTAAGCGCCTCCAACAAAGTGGTCGCACTTAACTCTTAGATGTTACTCTAAGTTGTATTAAGTGCTTTTTCTTTGCCTACTTTACTTCTTTTTCGATTTATCTTCTCTTAGCAAATATATCAATATCGCTAAGATAACTAGATATTCCATCTAGTCCGAGCTCTCCCCCTTCAAATACAGTATTTCATATGCATCGCTCCTTTATATTTGATTTTTTCAAAAGATGTAAGGAGACACTTAACAATTATACGAATCTCTAATATAATTATACAATGTAATTTCCTAATTGTAAAAAATTTTAACATTTAAAAGAGCAAATTATTTTTTTATTTGCTCTTTAATTTTATCTATTTTACTATCTTTAATCTCCGTAGTAACACCATCACCTGTATTTGGTTTTTTACCTGATATATAAAAATCACAAGCGATAAGACATACTAGAATAAGACATATCATAGTTTTATGCTCTTTTTTTATTTTATCTAAGATATTGGCGATGAAAGGTGCCGCAATATATGTTACAAATGTACCACCTATACCAAATACTAATAAACCTTCTAAACATACCCGACCATTTAGATTAAGAAAGAATCCTGTATAATCCCACCAAGCCATATGATGGACTAATTCTAAATAAACACTAGTACCATATTCTATTAAACCACACACTATCATGGCTAAAACAAAATAAATAAAAGGATTTTTACGATACTTCTTTAAAATTACTAAAAGGGCTACACATCCAGCACCGTAGATTGGTAACCAAGGACCATATAAAGTTCCTCGATTTACAAAATTACCATACTGACATAAATGTAATAATACTTCCCATATCCAACCTACTCCTGATAAAATAAAGAATATTAAGATATAGTCCCATAAAGAATAGTTACGATTAAAATCAAAACTTAACCATTTGTTTTCTTTTGTCTCACTTAACATATATTCATATAAAGGATACTCACCCAAAACTATGCCACCATCTAAATTAGTGTCACATAACATGTTGGCATTTTTAATTCCTTTTGTTTTAGATAATTCTCTTAAATACATATAGGCTTCAACTTTTGTAGCATTCATATAAGGATCTGTAAAAACGATATTTCCGATATTAAACGTTATAAGACCTAAAGCTCTCCATCCTATAAAAGATATGTCTAATTTAAACATTTCCCACTTATATCCATGCATCATATCTCTAGATAGTTTAATAACATCACTCGGTTTCATATTAGGATTTTCAGCGAGTATGTAAGGCACTAACATATATGAATAATATTTGATAAATCCACCAATTATAGTAAAACACCATAATAAAGAATATAAATTTTTTAAAAACATTGTATAAGCGACATGACAAGTTTTATTTAACTTATATATTACTAATAATTTATTAGTTTTGGTTTTTGTGTATTTTCTATTCTCTAAATAAAATCTAGCATTTCCTACCTCTAATACTTTACTTACAAATATCCAATAAAATAATGAACACAAAGCACCAATTATTATAATAACACTCGCCCATATATGATCTTTAAATATCATCTGATTAATTGCATTTAATAAACCGAATAAATATGAACCTGATTTGGAAACATTATTTACAACATTGGATAATACTCCTTCTGTTGCATTTTCAAATTCAGGGATATTATCTTCTTTACCTTTAATGCCATTTAAAAAATCATTAACAATATCACTGTTGTTCTCACCTTTTAATTTGATATTTATTTGATTTAGATTATCAGGATAATTAACTTCAGTACTATTACTAAAACTTATTAGTGTTCCACCTATACATAAAGTAAATATAAAACATGTTATGATACACATTTTCCAATTACGATAAAAAGCACTTTTTCCTTTTAACTTTAACTCTTTTCTATAAAACATTGTAATGCCCCATTTACTACTCTTATTCTATCATATTTTGACAAATTCTTCTAT
>CANDSI010000065.1 GCA_947388575.1 uncultured Mycoplasma sp. | reverse complement strand
TATTTAAAGAAACTTATAAATATTCTTTAAATTTCTTTATGCTAATAATCTTAGCAATTGTCACAGTCTTTCTTCTATTCTTTGTTGCCATTCAAATGGCTAAAAGAGTAATGGATATTGCCCTTTATAAAATCATAGGACCTTTTTGTTGTACTAGCTTAACTTCAAATGGAAAAGCATTTGAAATATGGAGCAAAAATACTTTAAGTTTATTCCTAATAACATCAGTTCAATTTATTGGAATAGGTTTGATGCTTGCAATGTTTGGAAGCGCTTTTCAAGATAATGGAAATTTAACAGGACTATTTCTAGTAATAGGAGCATTGCTATTTGTCATTAGCACACCTACTATTATAAGTGGTTTACTAGGTCAACAATCAGGAATAATGTCTGCTATGGGGGATATTCAGTCAATGATGGCTCTTGGGCATGCCAGTTCTCAAGGATTAGGAATTGCTAAAGCAGGGCTTATGGGACCATTATCATTAGGCGCTAAAGTAACAGGATTGAGTAATCGTGCAATAAGGGGAGGAGTTGGCAAAATATCAAATATGCTAAATAGAGGAAAAATATTAGATGAAGGTCAAGCTGAAGTAATAAAAAACAATTTAGATTATCATAATGTTTATAAGGCAAATAGAAATATGAATAAGATTTCAAAAGAAAATGGTTATAATATGAGAAATATGCCAAACATAAATCAATTTCAAAGAACACATAATTTAAGATATAATACCTTTACTAATCAATATGATTCGAATATATTAAAAAATAAAAGTAATATAGGAGTAGATAAAAAATGATTTATTTAATACCAAAAAATATTAAAGTAAAGAGAGAAATATTTAAAGGTTTTGGAGTGATAGAATTATTAGCTTTAGGAGTAAGTTTCGGAATAGGATTCTTACTTCAAAGTTTAGTCCATCAATTTCAATTAAAAATATTACTATTTTGTATCTTACCTTTATTAATTTTTCTTCTTTTATTCCCACTACCTAATGGTAGTACAGCTTTAATTATTTTTAAAAAATGCATAAAATATAACTATAATCAAAAAAAATATAAATTAAAATAGTTTAATTATTATTTATTATATGTTATAATTAAATAAAATTAAATTAGATAAGCTTAGTTTATCTAATTGAAAAAAATATAAATATTAGCTCAATATAAAAAATTGAGTTTTTTTAAAATGGAGGAGAATATAAATAATAAAATATTATAATAAAAAAGAAATAAAACAAATATTAGAGTCCAATGAAAGATTAGTGTATGTTGATAATGGCTTTAATGAAGTAGTTATTAGATATCAAGACATACCTGATTTTATTGTTGATTATAACAAAACGGGTTCTAAAAATTTAAAAGTATATGAGTATGATCCATATAGTAATGTACCTTTATTAACTACATTTGGTCCTTTTTTAAATAAATGTGATTCCAAAGTTAGAAAAGATATTATTAATAGATTAAATCATTTACTATTAGGTGGAAAAATAAAAAAGTATAAGATTATTAATGATATTGATTTGGAAAATGTTAAAAATGAATTAGAAAAGAAAATATAAGGGGAAAGATTTATAACCAAAATCACTAATAAATTCATTTTGACATTTTACGGATATAAAAATTTAGAAGTAGGAGAATATGATGATAAAGGAAGAATAGCATTACTTTTAACTGATCTAAATGGAATTAATACTACTATAACAACTAATTTACCAGAACTATCAATAAACGATATTGACGAAGGCTTTATTAATGCTGATATAAATTGTAAAAATAAAGATGGTAAAAATACTATAGAAGCATTAAAAGAAGTAGGAATTATAAAAGAAAGTTATGGATGTGTAAAATATAATTTAGAAAAATATGAATATGTTAAATTCGATTTTAATAAGATAATGGAATTTGATCCTGTAGGGATGAGAAGATTTTGGGCTAAAAATGATTTAAAAAAAATATTCGGAATGAAATTATAAGGAGGATTAATTATAGGAAGAAAAAAGATAAAAATAAATAATAAAATTTATAATGTTAGTGTTTATACTTATTATGATAAAAGAATAAGATTAAAATATGAAAACTCTAAAGAATGCCATGATATAACATTAGATTTAAAAGATGTTTTTATAGACACAGGTAAAATTTTTTTAGATCCGTTTATTAAAAAGAATGGAATTTTAAAAGTTCTTAAAAAGAATAGGATTATAAGAGATATATGTGGATGTATTAATTATAATGGTATAGATATTCCTATTGCCACTCTAAACATGGGAATATTAAGAAAGTATGATTTAAATGGAGTTAATAATCATTTAAGTAAGGTAAATATTAATGAATAATATAAATAAAGAGAATAAAATTAAAAATAAAAAATTATCAAAAACCATATTAGATTTATTGCCTTTTAATGATGTATGGAATAATTATATTTATACTGATGACAATAAAATTATTGGTGGAATAAGAGTTGGGTGCATTAACCTTTCTTTATTGTTTGATGAAGAACAACAAATAAAAGTTAGTCAATTAAAAAAAGTCTTAAACTCTATTGATTATCCAGTTAAAATATTTTGTATAGATAAGCCAATAAATTTAGATGAAAACTTAAACATATTAGGTTCTAAAATTAAAATGGCTAAAAATAAAAACAAGCAACAATTATTAGAAGAAGATTATGAATTTATCAATAGCTTGAATAATCGCAAATATGTTGTTAATCGAGAATTCTATTTAATAATAGAAGAAATTACAGAAAACGAAAATTTATTAAAACAAAAAATAAATGATTTAATTCAAGAATTTAATTCTGCTGGATTATCTAGTGAGAAAGTTAAAAGTGAAGAATGGAGAGATTTACTTTACGTATTATTAAATCCTGTTTCTTCTCTGGACACGTTTAAAAAAGATGCAACTACTATAAATAGGTCATTTAAAGAGAGAATAGCACCTAGTGGTCTCAAAATAAATGAAAAAGACTTAGTTCTAGGCGATGCTTACATAAGTGTGGTAACGCTTATTTCTTATCCATCTTCTGTGGCAGTAGGGTGGTTAGGAGCAGTTGCAAATATTCATCATACTAGGCTGGTAATGACTATAAGTCCTACCGATACTATGGAAATTAGTCGTACTTTAAAAAAGAGTATGTCAGAGTTAAAATCAAAGATGATTAATATTAATGATTATAGCGATCAGATTATTTTTAATAATCAAATGCAAGATTTTACAGAACTAGTAAATCGTATTGATAGGGAACACGAAAAATTTTCTATACTAACAGTCAATTTTTTATGCTATGGTGAAACAAAAGAAGAAATGGAGAAAACAAAAAAGGAACTTAAATCAACACTATCTGCCTATGGTCTAGGTGGGGCAGATTTAATGTTTGAGCAAGAGAGAGCATTGAAGATGTGCTTGCCAACGATGTATAGAGAGCTAGAGAAAGATTATGGGTTACCAATTCCTATGCTTACTTTAGCATCCTCTTTTCCTTTTATTTTTCAAAATCTTCAAGATGATAAAGATGCCTTAGTACTAGGTAATGATGCAACAGGAGGATTAATTTTATTTGATGCTTGGAAAAGAACTAATAAACGTAATAATTCTAATGCTGTAATAGTAGGGAAAAGTGGTTCAGGCAAATCAACTTTAATAAAAAAGTTAGCTAGAGGAATGTGGTGCAGAGGCTCTAAAGTAATTATTATTGATCCTGAACGTGAATATAAAGATATTTGTTATAATGTTGGAGGATGCTGGATTGATTGTGGAACAGGTATCTCAGGAATTATTAATCCTTTAGAAGTCAGACTTGGTACAGATGATGAAGATAATAGTGAATCAAATAATGATTTATCTAGACATTTTCAAACTTTCAGAACATTTATTAAATATTATCTTCAAGATTTAAATGCTTACGAGTTAACTAAAATAGAAGAAATATTAATTGAAGTTTATAAAGAAAAAGGTATTGATTTTGACACAGATTTATCGAAACTGACAAGTGCAGATTATCCTATAATGCAAGACTTATATAATAGATTAAAATATACTTTAGATAAAGCAAAAAAAGATAAAGAGGCACATAATGTTATAGAATCATTAGAAAAAGTTACTTCTATGATTAAACGTGCAACATTCGGAGCTGATGCTAAAATATTTAATGGCATATCTTCAATTAAAATAGATGAAGCTACAGATTTTATAGTGCTTGATATTCATAGTTTAGTTGATTCTGATGATATAATTTTAAAAACACAATTTTTTAATATTCTATCTTGGTGTTGGAATGAAATTAGCAGAGATAGGAATGAGAAAGTTATTTTAATTTGTGAAGAGGCGCACTTACTTTTAGATCCTAAAAATCCTGATGGAGCAGATTTTTTAAAACGTTGCAACAAGAGAGCTCGTAAATATAATAGTGCAGTATTGACTGTTACCCAAAATTTTATTGATTTTACAGCAGACGGTTTGGAAAGGTTTGGACAGGTTATCATTGATAATAGCGCTTATATAATGGTAATGGCACAGGGACAAAAAGAAATAGAAAGTGTTAAAAATATGTTAAACTTAAGTGAATCAGAAGTGCAATTTTTAACTACAGCTAGTCGAGGTCAATGCTTATTTGCTATAAGTCAAGATACAAGAATACCTATACAAGTTCACGTCAGAGAAGAAGAAAAAGAACTATTTGGAACTGCTGGAGGTAGATAGTTGAATGATTTAAAACTTTTAAAATATGGTGCTATTATTTTTTTCTCATTTCCTTTTTTTCTCATTTTATTATGTGTATTAATTTGCAATGGATCAGCTAGTGGTGAATCTTCAGTAGTTGTAGCAAATTCTCTTTCATTACCTTTTACTAAAGAGGCAAGATGGAGTATTACTTCTAAATTTGGCAGTAGATATGATCCGTTGAATAAAGATGGAAAATATCATTTTCATAATGGGATTGATTTAGGAGCTCCGTGTGGTACAGAAGTAATGGCAAGTGCCAATGGTATAATTGTAGAAGTTGGACACAATGAAAATGGATTAGGCAATTATGTTTATATAAAGCATGAAACAGAAATGGGAATACTTTATACTGCTTATGGTCATATGTTAGACGATTCAATAGTTATTACTAAAGATCAAATAGTTAATGTAGGCGATAAAATAGGAAGTGTAGGATCGACAGGTTATAGTACAGGATGTCATTTGCATTTTTCAATAGCGAGAGATGAATTGTCTTTTGATAAAGAACATACCATAGACCCAAACTTTGTTATAAATGGTTTAAAATAAGGAGGCAATGTTATAGATCATAAACTAGATGAATTAAAAAGAGTAAAGGATATGTTAGATTGTAATGGTGATTTCCTGCTAACAACCAGAAACAAAATAACAGGTGATTATGGTTGTGCATATTTTCAACCAAACAATAAAATAGGAGTATTTGAAGGAAATGAAGATGGCTCTGATGACAAAGAAGTAAGTTATGATACTTTCGCAAATAATTATTCATACAAAGTATGCAATGAAAAAGGAGTTCCATTAAAAGATTTAGAAGTCTTAAATTATGATAATCACTTTATCTTGTCTGAAAAAAGTAAAGCTGATGCAGAGATAATAGCAAGCAACATATCAAATATAATGAAAAATCAAAATAAAAATTATGTTAATTATGAATATGTACATATGATAGCTATTCGTTTTGTAGAGGATAAAGATAAAATAGATGATATTTGTTGTGAAGCAATTAATATATTGAATAATAAATATAATATTGAATATGATAATGATTTTAGAATCTAAAAAGGAGAAATATTTAGTATAGAATTTGAAAATAGTGGATTAGGAAAATGTCTGCTTTTAAAAGAAAATAATGATTATTGTTTAATATATTCAATAAATGGCAAACAGTTTATTGTAGCTTCATACTTAAATAAAAAAATTGGTAGTTGGCTTAATGGTGCGTACTTTGGCGATGACTTAGATGGAGCATTAGCAAATTTCAATAAAAAAACTGTCAAAGATCTTAAAGATAATATAAACTTTAATATTTAAAGTGAAATAATAAATATAAAAATGGTTTGCCTTTTTTTATTTAATAATAATGATAGGAGAGATTAACATAGAGAGCAAAAAAGAACAAGAAATATATATAATATCAGAATCAATTGCATACAAATTAGCAGAATTATCTCATAATAATAAAAAAAAGGAAATTTCAAAAGAAGTTCTTTTTTATATTATAGCAACTAGTGTTGATAAAGAAATTATAGATGAAGTTTATAAAAAAACTATTAATCTTTTAGAAGAAAAGTATAATTTTATAACTATTGATGATTCAAATAATTATGAAAAAGAAAGAAGTAGTGTGGATAT
>CANDSI010000064.1 GCA_947388575.1 uncultured Mycoplasma sp. | reverse complement strand
TTTTCCATATATTATATTGGTATATGGTGAAAATGATATTTCAAGACTTTCATAATTTCGATAATTTAATAACTTCAAACTACTTATTTGCATTTTTAGCCCCTACTTTGATGTTTTTTTAAAATTATAGGTATTTACGTACTCCTATACCTAGATTAATTATATCACAAAAAAACACCTTTTTAAAGGTATTTTTGATAAATTCGACCTTTTATAGTCGATTCTAAACGAGTTGCTCTTAAGACTTGTTTATCAAATATATTATAACTTATATTTATGATTAATTTATGGTTATTTATAAACTCTATTAAGACTTTATTATCGTTAGTTGGACTATAATGTAACATGGTTAGTAAGTTTATCCAATGGCAATCTTTATTTCTAATGGAATGCGTTGGAATAAGAATTATATTTAAAGAATCATTTATTATTATTGGAGGCTTATAACTACTTCCTAACAAATAAGAACTTCCTTTTATTCGACCTTCTAATGTGGAACCATTTAAATAGCAATTCTGCTCAATTATCTTAGCAGTTTCTTCATTAGCAAGCAGACTATGTTTTCCTTCAATTATTTTACTTTTTTTACCACGTGGGATGATTGCTAAAGTATTTTTGGTTATTATATATGACATTAAAAATGCCCTCCTTTCATGTAAAATAACTATGTTATATCATAAAAGAAGCGCACTTTTTGTCGAATTATGTTATAATTTTTAATTTTTTTGATTTTTTTGTTATTTAGTAGGTTTTTATAGGTAAAATTAACTGAATTAATGACTCGTCTGTTAATGATTTTATAATTAATGGTTTAACATCACTATTTAATAATAATAATATTTCTTCTTCACCCATTGTTTTAATAGCTTCAAGCATATATTTGGAAGAAAATGAAATTTCTAAATGTTCAACGTTGTTAGTTTCTACGGTTAATTGCTCTTCTACTTTACCAATTTCAGATGCATATGAATTGATAACCATTTTAGTATTATCTAATGACATTTTTACTATATTTTTATCTTTACCTTGAGTAAGTAATGCCGCTCTATCAATAGCATCATTGAAATCTTTTTTATTAACTTTAACTATATAGGCAAACTCACTTGGAATTAAATTAGATGTATTTGGGTAGTTACCACTTAATAAATTAGTTTGGAAAATGATATTCTTATATTTAAATAATGCTTTATTATTAAATATATGTATTTCAATATCGCTTTCATCAGTGATAATTCTTTCTAATTCCATTATATTCTTGCCTGGTATAACAATTTCTAAGTCTTTTTCAACTTCAGCGTTTAGTTTGATATTCTTTTTAGCTAAACGATATGAGTCGGTTGCCACTGTTTCTAAGACATCTTTTGTAAACTTAAAGTTAACACCAGTTAATATTGGTCTTAATTCTTGGTTAGATATAGCAAAACTAGTTTGATTAATAATTGTTTTAAATATATCTCCTTTAATAATAATTGGGTCTTTATTTTCTTCTAATTTCACATCTGGATAGTCATTAATATCTAAACAATTTAAGTTATATTGATTGTTGTCTGTGTATATTTTGATTTTTAATCCGTCAATAACTTCAAAGTTAATAACATCACTAGGCATTTTTCTTACTATATCTAATATATATTTACTTTGAATTACTATACCACCTGTTGTTGTAACTTGTTTGATATCTTTACTTTCTATTAATACTTTTATTGTTAATTCAGAATCACTTGCTGTTAAGTATAATCCTTCACTTGTTAATTCAAATTTAATACCATTTAATACCGGGATAACATTTTTAGTAGATATTGCTCTTATAACATTATTTAATCCTTCTAAGATTATATTTTTTTCTATTGAAAATTTCATATTTCATTCCTTCTTTCTCTTTCTTTAATATTTAATAGTTATTATTATGCTGTTAATTATGTTTATAAGTTGTTTTTAGTCTTTATTATAGGACTTTTTTAGTGATTTTTTTGTTAATAACTTGGTTTTTATTCACATACTTTTAAGATATTATCTACAATTTTGATTTTATCTCCTTTATATCTCTTTCTAATTCTTTGTTATTTAAGAGCTCTTTTTCCATCTTATCACAAGCAAATATTACTGTTGAATGGTCTCTTCCACCAAATTCCATCCCTATTCTTGGGAATGTTTCATCAGTTTCCATTCGGCATAAATACATGGCAAGTTGTCTTGGATGCGCTACTTTATTACTTCTTTTCTTACCCTTTAAGTCGTCAACTGTTATATTATAATGGTCAGCGACGGCTTTTTGAATTTTAGTAATATTATTGTTAGAATAAATATTCTTATTAACAAAGTCTTTTAAAGCTTCACAAGTAAACTCTAAATCAACACTTTTAGGTACCATCATAGCAGTATAGGCCATAAGTCTATTAACTGCCCCCTCTAAAAATCTTACATCATTTTGGCAAGCATTGGCGATATATTCAACACTTTCTTCTTTCATAAGATTCGCTATGCTGGTGTTTTCTATTTTCTTTCTTATAATTCGACATCTTAAATCGAAATCTGGAGGATATATATCTACTGGTAATCCCCACATAAATCTTGACCTTAATCTTTCTTCAAGAATTTTTAAATCATCTGGTGAACGGTCAGAACTTATTATTATCTGCTTATTTGATTGATGCAGATAATTAAAGGTATTAAAGAATTCTTGTTGGGTTTTTTCCGCTCCTACTAAATATTGAATGTCATCTATTATTAAAACATCTACATTTCGATATTTATTTTTAAATTCATTAGCATATTCAATAGTGTTTTTATTGTCTGGATTCGCTAGATTAGTATATTCGGTCTTAAATTCATCACAAGTACAATATAATACTTTTCGATTGGAATTTTCTGTTATAAAGTTTCCTATCGCATGCATTAAATGGGTCTTACCAAGTCCACTTTTTCCATATATAAATAATGGATTATGAATCCTTCCTGGAGCTTCGGCGACAGCCATGGCTGCAACTTTAGCAAGTCTATTTGTATCTCCAACTACAAAATTACTAAAATTTAATTCTGGCTTTAAGTGAGTATCAAAGTTATTGTTTGTAACTTCGTGGTTATCCACTTCTATTTTTGGTAGTATTTCTAATTCACTTTCTAATACAAACTTTATATCATAATTGATATTGGTTATATCATATAAAGTTTTCTCTATTAATGAATAATAGTTGTCCCCTAACATTTTTTTGTGAATTTCCATTGGAACTTCAAAAGTTATTGTTTCATCTGTTAGTGAGATTATTTTTAAATCATTAAACCAGGCATGAAATGATGCTGGATTAATTTCACCATATATTTTGTCGAGAAATGACTTTAGTAACTCTTCATTTCGCAAATAACCTCACCCCGCAGTCTGTAACGTCTACATATTCATTTTATCGCATTTCATTTTGAAAGGAAATACTAAAATGTAAAATTTTTTTATTAACATGTTATACACATTGCTTAGTCCTTATAATATCTTAGAAGAATATATTTATCAACACTATTCACAAAATTTTATATTTAATTTTTATTTATTAACTTTGATTATTTTTACCAATATTGTTAGTAGTGTTTATAAGTTTTAATATTTTTAAGTCTTCTTAGGATACACCAGACTTTGTTGGTACTACCATTTTGTGGATAACTTCTAACTTATTCACTTTTTAATTAAAATAGGCTGTTGGTAGTAAAGTTTACATTTTGAGGAGCTATTTTTAGATTGTTTATACATTGTGGAGTGTAAAAGTTATCCACATTATCCACAATTTAGTGTTGATAACTTTTTTTAAGCTTTACATTTATATATTTTTTTATAATAAAGTTATTTTGATATGATATAATAGATTTTAATATTTAAAATTTGTATTTATGACTTTAGAATTATTTTATAAAATAATATTGGTTATATCATAACATTTATTTCTATAATTAATATCTTAAAAAAAATTTATTATTCTTAGTTTAGCTTTTAAATTCTGTTTTTTATGAAAAAACTTGACTTAAAAGCATAATAATATTATAATTAAACCAATTGATTTTTTGAGGAGGTGCTAATATGAAGAGAACATATCAACCTAATAATCGTAAAAAAGCTAAAAAACATGGATTTTTTGCACGTAAAGAAACTAATATCTTAAAAAATAGACGTAAAAAAGGTCGTAAAGTATTAGCTCATTAAGCCACATTTTAGTGTGGTATTTTTTTTGGAGAGTGAAAAACTATTGAAAAAATATGAAATTATAAAGAAAAATACCGATTTTAATGATATAATTAATACAGGTGCTTATTTAAAGAATAAGTATTATTATATATATTATAAGGATAATGATTATAAGTTTTCAAAGTTTGGCTTTGCTGTTTCTAAAAAGTGTGGGAATGCCGTAGAACGTAATAAAATTAAAAGACAGCTTAGATGTATTGTTGATAACTATAAAGATTTGTTTTTAAATGGAGTTAGTTATGTTTTAATTCCAAAAAGATTTATTAAAGATGTTAGTTATCAAGAAATGGAAGAAAATTTAGTGTCATTATTAAAGAAAGAGGAAAACTAAATGAAAAAATTTAAAATTTTAGTGTTAGCTTTAGTGGTATTTACTCTTACTGGTTGTGGTAATAGTAATTATATTATGGATAATAAAAAGCCTGTTGAAAATGAAGCGACAGGTCAAATTTTACAAAAAGATATATTATGTAAACCTGAAGATAAAGAACTTGATGAACTTTATACTAAATATAAAGATCAAACAAAGATTAAATATGATGATTTGCCAAAATGTTCAGAATTTAAATTATCTAGTAATAAATCAGATGGTATTTGGGAAGGAATTTTTGTTAAACCCCTTGCCTATCTTATTTTAAAGCTTGGTTATTTAGTAAATAACTTTGGTATATCTGTTATGCTTATTGGACTTGCTATTAGACTAGTTTTAATGCCTATTTCAAGAAAAACTGCTAAACAATCTAGTAATATGAAAAAAGCTCAACCAGAACTTCAAAGAATTGAAAAGAAATATGCTAATCGTAATGATAATGAAGCTATGCTTCAAAAAAGTCAAGAAATGATGATGGTTTATAAAAAATATAATATTAGCCCTTTTGGTAGCTGTTTACTTGCTTTTTTACAATTACCCCTATTCTTTGCTTTCTTACAAGCGATTAATAGAATGCCAGCAATATTTGAGGATACTTTCTTAGGTTTAAAACTTGGAACTACCCCTATTATTGGTTTATTTAAACAACATGAATGGCTTTATATAATTATTATAATTCTTATTATCTTAACTACTTATTTATCATTTAAAAATGCTATGGGTGCAACTTCTACTGGTAATCCAGAAATGGAAAAACAAATGCAATTTACTTTTAAATTTATGATTATTATGATTTCAGTAGCATCTTTATATTTATCTACTGCACTAGCTTTATATTGGATTGCTACTAACGGATTTGTCGTAGTTCAAAATTATATCTTTAAAAAGTTAGATGAAAAAGAAGATTCGCGTGATGTTATAATAAAACCGCAAAAGAAAGATAAATTAAAGGATAAAAAGGTTAGTAAGAAAGGGAATTAGTCATGAATGTAGTAAAATGTACTGCTAAAACTAAAGAAGAAGCTTTAAGTCAAGTTTTAGCAAAGTTAAATGCTAATGAAACAGAAATTATTTATAACTATGAAGAAGTTAAAGGTGGTTTATTTAAAGGAACTACTTATGAATGTTCAGGATTTTTAAAGTTAGATGTTCTAGCAGCTGCTGAAGAATATTTGAAAAATATTATTAAAGGTATGGGAGTAGAGTGTAATTTAGAAGTAAGTACGAAAGAAAATACAACAACTATAAAAATTTATTCTTCTAATAATCCAGTGATAATAGGGAAAAATGGACAAAATTTGGAAGCTTTAACTATTATTGTTAGACAATTTATAAAAAATATAAGTAACAATGGGCCAAGAATAGTTCTTGATGTAGAAGATTATAAAGATAGACAAAACAAAAGATTAGAAAGACTTGCTAAAAATCTAGCTCGTGATGTAGTTAGAACTAAAGTAGATATTGAAATGGATAGTATGAATTCTTATGACAGAAGAATAGTACATAATATTTTATCTGATTTTAGAGGTGTAACTACGGAAAGTATCGGAGAAGAACCTAATAGAAAAGTTGTTATTAAGTATATTAAATAAAAATATCAGTTGATTTTACTGATATTTTTTATAAATTTATGTTATACTTAAGGGGTAAAGGAATGTATGAAGATGATAGATTTTATTAAAAGTCCAATAAATTATACAGGTAATAAACATAGGATTATGCCTCAAATTATAAATTTTTTTCCTCAAAAATGTAAATTGTTTGTTGATTTATTTTGTGGAGGAGCAACGGTAGGCATTAATGTTAATGCTGATGTTATATTTATGAT
>CANDSI010000063.1 GCA_947388575.1 uncultured Mycoplasma sp. | reverse complement strand
AACAAATATTAAATTTTTTTAATATTTCTATTGACAATTAATAGTTAGACTTTCTACTTTTAATCGTCAGGAGTAATACTTGCAATAATATAGTATCTTTGGTCTGTATTTATTGATTTTGCATTGATGTATGAACATGTAGACAATTTTACTATTTTTGAAATATTTTCATCGATGTTATCTATGGTGTACTTACTTGCTTCTTTGTAATATTCAATTTTTTCACTAAAACTTAAATTTTTACTGTTATTAATTTCATCTATTACTCCCGTAGAATATACACTAAAAATTTTTCCATCGTAATTTTTTGTCTTAGTATATATTTTTATGCTTAAATGGGAATATAGAAAACTATCAGTTAAGTATCTATCTAAGTTTGAGAACATACTTCCATTTAACATATTATGCCCATAGATAATAGTTTCATCATCTTTAAACGGATTCTCGTTTATTGTAAATATCGAGCCACTTGGATTGTACTTTTTGTTATAATCATGTTTAATATAAAATAGGTTATTATTATCTTGTAAAATTGGATAATTAATTTTTGTTCCATCTATTTTAATCCAACCAATTATATCGCTATTTATTGATGTCAATTGTTTCCAATTTACTATTTGTTTCTCCGTTTTCTCTTCGTTTTCAATTACTTCTTCTATCAATTCTCTTGTAGCTTTTTCACTTTCTTTAAATTGCAAAAAGTTTTTCATTATTAAGTATGAAGATGTAATGAATATTGTTATAAAGCTAACTATTAGAAGTTTTAAAAATGCATTTTTACACTTCATAATCTTTTTCCTTTTCACATTGTTTATTATTTCGCTGTTCTTTTCTTCTCAGTAGTATCTCATCATAAGTTTCATCTTTTTCTAACCAAATTTTCACTGCACTTTCTACTGCACTATCACGCGAGTGACTTTCAAAAGAAGTTTCCGTCTCTTTTATCCTATATAAGTCTAAGTATTCCTCTTCAATGCTACTTTTAATTTCTTCAATGCGTTCTTTTAAGTATTCTGATGCTATTTTTCCATCTAAAAATGTTTTTACTATAGCTGTTTTTTCCTCAGTGTCTATATCAAAGCATGTATATATTATTCTATAAATTTTCAAGTTTCCACTCCTTTCTTTAATGTTTTTTTATTAGCTCGCTTTATGTTCTTCAAAGTATTCTTCTTGACGGAACTTCTCTTCGAGTTCTTGAACAGTATATTTGGGATGAAATCTTATTTTACTGTCCTTTTGCCATTCTAATAACATTTTCCAATATATTGGATAATCTCTACGCAATATTCGTAAATTGTTTATTCCCTGCTTAACACAAAACCAGCATCCTAGTCTTTTGTATTTGTCATACAAAGGATTATATAATCCTTTGTCTTTTATATATTGTAGACAATCCGCTTCTGTCATTTTCCAGTCGTAAAGTGGAGCTTTTTCATTTTTTGCTAATCGTTTTAGTCGCTTTGGTTCATCATAGGTAATCCCTATATAACTTATATACTTGCCTTGACTTTTAAAATATTTATCTAATGCTATAGTTTTTAAATTGCTATTACACCATGCACCTAGAAGCCATGGAAAGCCATATATTTCTCCAATATATTTTCCTTTTCGCTTCACTTTGTAGAATTGCTCTTCAAAAGTTACTGGCGATTGTATATATGTAATTCCTTTCCCAATAGTTTTTATTAAATATTTATTGACTTTATCTAAATATTCATACATTTCTGGGTATTCTGCCCCAATATCTTTAGTAGCCATTATTTTACAAAACACCACCTCATCTATTGGCATATTTTTTTCTATCATTTTTAATAGCATTGCGGTACTATCTTTTCCTCCACTATATGACACTATGTGTTTAATATTATTATCTTCTTTTGTTTTTTCCAGTTATTAATTCACCTCCTAACCAAATTATAGTTCCAGACTACTTTTTTCACTATATATTACCTAACCTATTCTTAACATCTTATTTCTTACTGCAACAAAAAAGATATACTGAACTATTTTAGTTTGTATATCTTTTTGCTCTTCTTCATTTAATCTTAGTTTTTGTTGTATTGTATATAAAGTAGCTCTTTGAAAATATTTTAGATTAATGAAATTATAATATAATATATTTGTGTTTTGATATCTCTTTAATATAGCTTCAATTAGCTTTTTCCATTTTTTCATCCTATATATTTTTTGTTCTATCTCAATGTTTTTTATTACTTGATTTTCTAATGAACTACTCTGATTCTTTAACCATTTATAATAATTTTGATTATATTCGCTATTTAATATTTCCATTTTTGCATTTTGAATTTTTATATCAATATAATCATAGTTATATAGATAATATTCTATTTTTTTAAAAATTCGCTTCTTTATGTAATTATCCATATAATTTTTTCTCCAATAGGAACTGCTCTATGGAATTATTCAAAATTTCTTCAAAATTCTTAAAAGTTAATACGTCAGTATAGGAATCTTTTGTTAAAATTAAAAAATATCTTTCTCTGTTTCTTAAAAATATACAGTGGTATCCTCGATTCATAAACTCTAACATAACCTTTTCCTTTGGCTTGCTATCTACATTAAAAAGAATATCTACTAATTCATTTGTCTCTAAATTTTCCAAATCTTCAATAGTTATTGCTTGGCAATTTACTATCTCTAAAATGCTAGTAATAACATATTCTACTGACAAATTTGTAGTATCTAAACAATTTAATATTAATCGCATTATTTTTTCTTTCTCGTTTCCTCCTATACTTCTTCTGTATTTCTTACAAATTTCTGATAGTACACGATAAACATATAATAATCGTAAGTCATCTTTACTTACATTATCCATTTCACTATACTTTCTAAATATTTTCTTCATTTTTCCCTCCATTTTTTATAAATTGATTAAAATATCCAGATGGATATTCTCTTTGTTCGAAGTTATTTTTTTGCTTTTTAAATTTTTTATTCTCCTGTTTATTTATAACGTTTTTATCAATTTCTTTTACACGTTCAATTACCCAGTACAAAATTGCAGCATAGTCGCTTTCATATCTTTTTCCAGTTGCTTTTTTATATAAATCTAGTTGTTTTATTAATTGATTCGTCTTTTCTTCACCATGTTCATTGATTAGTCTTTGATATTCATTTTCTGTTAGTTCAACTTTTGTGGCATACTTAATTTTCTCTTCAACTTCGTCAGCCTTTTGTGTGTATTTATTATTGTTATTATTGTTATTATTATTATTATTATTTACATCCAAATTTTGAGAAACTTGCTCATTAAAATTTTCACTACTAGTATTTGAATTCTTTAATCCCTTGTTATCTAAATTTTTAACTACTGGATTTTTAGCCACTTCTATTAATTTCTCTTGTGTATTAGTATAACATTCTAAAATATTAGCTTCATTTAATTTATAATAAACTTTGCATGGAATTCCCATTCTTTTAACTTCAATAAATTTCATTTTTATCAATTGATTTATCGCTATTCTCTGTTTATATTCTGATAAACCTGTATTATTCTCGATGTTCTCTCTAGTTGAATAGAACCATTCGTTATCTGTCAGTTCACCTCGTTGTTCCCAATAGTCGTATTCTGAACATAACTCTCCTAAAATAATAGCTGCATCTGTTCCTACCACTTTTATTAGAATTTTATTTGTCATTATAAAGTTGCCACTAGATAATAAACTTGCTAATAACATATAAACCTCTCTTTCTAAAAACGTTCTAATTTTTCCCCCGAAATATTTTTCTTTTCCCCCGAGATTTAATAATGCTTCAAACGTGCTATTTTTCAGCATTATTTTTATAATAGAAAATTGTAACTTTAAAATTTTCTTCTCTTTTCCCCAAAAGAACTTTTCTTTTTCCCCCAAAAAAAATAATGCCTCAAAAGCACTATTTTCAATGTTTTTATGATAATAGGTTGACCCTTTTAAAAAGTTCTTTGATTTTTCCCCCGAATTTTCCCCCGAAATTTTTTTCTTTTCCCCTTATTTCCCCTTAAAGGTAGTTTCTAAATAAACTATTATAATTTTTTCTAAACCTATATAAACTAAATTAAATTTTTCTCAAAATCTTCAAATCCTTTAGCTTCAATGTTTTCACAATTTTTTGTTAATTTTTCAGTACTTCCATAATTTGTAAAAAACGTCTATCGTTCCGACTACGAACCGGAAGGTCGGGGGTTCAAATCCCTCCAGCTGCACCAAGAAGTAGAGAAATAATATCTACTTCTTTTTTACTAAAAAGAAAAGAATTAAAAAAATGGAAATTATATCTGAGATTACATTGTATGAAATTTTATTTATTTTAATATCAATAATTGGAGGTTGTTTTGCATTATTTCAATGGAAACAATCTTACAAACTAAAAAGAGCTGAACTTATAAAAGAAGCAATGCTGAAAATTCGTGATGATACAGATATTTCTTTGGTTTTATATTCCATTGATTATGGAGAAATTGGTATAATCAAGAATTTGTTGAAAACCATGATATAGAGGCCCAATATGATAAAGTTTTTGCTTTTTTTGATTATTTGTGCTATTTATATAATACAAAAATATTGACAAAAAATGAATTTAGAATATTTGAATATAGAATCAAAAGAATGCAACAAAATAGTAGTTTTAGAAATTACTTATTTAATTTGTATCATTTTTCTAAAAGAAACTATACAGATATTTCTTTTTATAATTTACTAGACTATTTAAACAAAGAAGGACTAATAGATAAAGAATTTTGGAATGTTAATTCTAAAAAATATGATAAAATACTTAACATATAAAGTGAAGAGAAAATATATTTTGATATGTTTTCTCTTCTCACATTACTAATTACTACTAACAACTCAAAAAATAGTAAGAAGTAAAGCCTTGCTATCTCTTCTTTATTGCTCACTATATTTTCTTAAAATAGTATGCCATATTCCTTTGCATTATTTCTTGCTTTCTTATAACTTCTTTGGTTTGAAATACTTTTACAATATATTCTGGCAATCTTTGTCTTTCTTCCCATACAGGAGTTCTAACCTTCATTGTTCCACCTTCTAAAAACTTCCATTCTACTATCATCATTGCTTTTAAGAAATTCCTTTAATTTCTTCTTCTCCTTTACTGTATCATTTTTATAAAAATATCTTACTTCTCCTCTTCCCTTTCTACCACTTCTAAATCTTTAATGCTTGGGTCATAAATTGACTCTCCTTTATAAGTGAATCTTGAACCATGACAAGGACAGTCCCAAGTTTTCTCTAAATTATTCCAAGTTAGTTCACACCCTAAATGGCTACATACTGGTTTGACAATATATAATTTGCCACTTTCTTCACGATAAGCACCTACTTTTTTGTCTTCCCATTCAATTAGTCCACCTTCTCCTGGCTTAATATCTTGTAATTTTTCCTCTGGTATTTTTAGCTTTTCTATTGTCCATGAAGTTGCCACTTCTTTTACCATATTTCCTAACTCTTTGTGATTTTTGATTGGTTCTAGTCTAGTAGAAGTAAATACTTCTTCATAAGGATTTTTTCTGTCTAGAATTTTATCTACAATAATATTAGCAGCTACATTTGAGGTAGTCATTCCCCACTTTTTATATCCTGTCCCTAAATATACATTAGGCATTAAATTTGAAAATTCACCAATGTATGGAATTTTATCTAGTGAAATACAATCTTCCGTGCACCAACGATATTTAATCGTACAATCTGGATAATATTTTTTTGCAATTGCTTCTAATTTTTGATAACTATCAGAAACATCTTTCCTCTCTCCTGTCTTATGTCCCATTCCGCCTATGATCAATAATTCTTTTTCGTTATTCTGTGCTACTCTAAAAGAAACGGTTGGACTTTCACTAGTAATATACATTCCTTTTGGTAATGGCATTTTGGTTTCTATTGCGATTAAGTAAGACATTTCTTGATACATTTTTAAGAAATAGTATCCTGGTATGTTGATAATTGGATAATGGCTTGCTAGCACCACATATTTCGCTACTATCTTTTTTCCGTTCTCTGTAATAACTGTGTACTTCTTTTCCTTTGAAGCTTTCACATCTGTTACTTTTGTTTTTTCAAAAATAAGTACTTTATCCTGTTTTCTAATAGCTCTTATTAGTCCATTTGCATATTTGCACGGATTAAACTGAGCTTGATTAGGAAAACTAATTGCTCCAAGAGTTCTAAAAGGTAAATTCACATTAGAAACAAATTTGGCTGGAAATCCTAGAGAGTTTACCGCTTCTACCTCTTTTTTTATATTCAATAATTCTTTTTGTTTCAGTGTATACACATAATTATCTTGTCTTTGAAAATCACAATCAATATTTTCCTCTTTTACAATTTTCTCAATATTTTGAATCGCTTGTTCATTTGCTTGCAAATATTGTTTTGCCTTTTCTTCTCCTTGTGATTGAATGAGATAAT
>CANDSI010000062.1 GCA_947388575.1 uncultured Mycoplasma sp. | reverse complement strand
TTAATTTCTTTAATTATCTTTTCTATACGATTTGCATACTCAATTGAATCGTCAAATATAAATGTAAGTTCAGGAGTATGTCTTAAATCTAACTTTTCGGCGACTAATCCTCTAATAAAAGGAGCTGCTTCATTTACTTCTTTCTCTAAAGTTTTTTTATCCATATCACTTAAAGATGTAAAATAAATTCGCGCATAACTTAAATCATTTGATACTTTACATCCAGTAATAGTGATAGTCTTTAAGATTTCATCTCTTGCTTCTTCAAATAATATACTACTTATTACACGCATCATATCAGATGAGATTTTGGCTATTTTGTGACTTGGCATTAACGTTTCACCTCAACCATTTCAAAACATTCAATAATATCTCCGATTTTGATATCTGTATAATTGTCTAAGGTAATACCACATTCAAAGCCTTTTTTAACTTCTTTAACACTATCTTTTTCTCTTTGGATAGATGCTATTTTACCATCATAAATTATAACACCATCTCTAATAAGTCTTGCACTAGCATTATTCTTAATAATACCATCAGTTATATAAGTTCCCGCAATATTTCCAACTTTAGAAAATTTAAAGATTTTTCTAATTTCGGCACTTCCTAAAATCTTTTCTTCAAACTCTGGGTCTAACATACCTTTCATGGCTAGTTCTATTTCTTCAATACATTTATAAATAATTGTATATAATCTAATATCAACACCATATTCTTTAGCTATCTCTTTAGTTGTACTAGTTGGACTAACATTAAATCCAATTATTATGGCATTAGAGGCATTTGCTAATACAACATCACTTTCAGTAATAGTTCCAATACCTGAACGGATAACATTTATTTTAACACCTGCAACATCAATCTTCATTAAACTATTTTTAACCGCTTCTTCACTACCACGAACATCGGTTTTTAAAACTATATTAATTTCTTTTTGTCCTTCGTTTATTTTGCTAAATAAATCATCTAAAGATATTACATCTTTCTTAAACTTATTTTCTTTGGCATTTATAGCTCTTTTTAGAGCGATTTCTTTTGCCTCTTTTTCAGTTTCAAAAGCCATAAACTTATCACCAGCGCTTGGATTGTCATTTAAACCAGTAATCTCAACAGGTGTGCCTGGGTCAGCGCTAGTAATAGACTCCCCTAAATCATTTTTCATAGTTCTTATTTTACCAAATGTTGTTCCAACAACAATCGGGTCACCTAAACGTAAAGTTCCGTTTAATATAAGTAGGCTAGCTACACCACCAACATTTTTATCTTGACGAGATTCAATTACTGAACCAATAGCATATCTACTTGGGTTAGCTTTTAATTCACCCATTTCACTTATAGCTAAAATGGTCTCTAATAATTTTTCTACACCTTCGCCTGTTTGCGCTGAAATATTAATAAATGGATACTCTCCACCCCATTCTTCTGGTGTAATGTTAAGTTCTGCCATCTCAGTTTTGATTTTTTCAGGATTAGCATCTGGTTTATCTATTTTGTTTACAGCGACAATTATTGGTACTTTTGCACTTAAAGCATGTTCAACTGCTTCTTTAGTTTGTGGCATTACACCATCATCAGCAGCGACAATAATTATAACTATATCGGTAACACTAGCTCCTCTAGCACGCATTTCAGTAAAGGCTGCATGGCCTGGAGTATCGATAAAGGTTATTTTACTACCATTGGTCTTTATTTGATAAGCTCCAATAGCTTGAGTAATCCCTCCAGCTTCACCACTAGCAATATGGGAATCTCTTATATAATCTAATAAAGTGGTCTTTCCATGGTCAACATGGCCCATTATAGTTACAATTGGTGGTCTTGGCACTAAGTCTTCTTCATTATCAACTATTTCATATTCTTCAAAGTTTGATACATCTTGTGTTTCTTCTCTTTTTAATGTTTTATTATATTCTAAAGCAATTATTTCAGCATTTTCAAAATCTAGAGCTTGATTAACTGATAACATTAAACCTAAAGTCATTAATTTTTTAATTATATCAGTACCACTAATGTTTAATTCGTCAGCTAGTTCTCCTACTGTCATACCATCTTTAAATACAATAATATTCTCATCTACTGTATTTTTCATAAGCTTGTCTTTATTCTTATACATCTCTTTACGTAGTTTAGAATAATCTTTAGTTTCTACTTGATTTTTCTTTTTTAACTTTTGCTTTTTATCAGTTGTATTTATATTTTTTGTGATATTACTGCTTTCTACTATTTCATCTACAACTTCATCAATCGTATCCTCTTCTTCATAAGAGTCATCTTCTACACCAATTAAATTAATTGCATTATCTAGAGTGATAACATCTAAATCGGTGAGTTCGTCCTCTCCACTTTTTACTTCTATGCCAAGATCATTACATTTTTTTAAAATCTCAGCGACACTTAAATTTACATCACTTGCATATTCTTTTACAGTCATGCTTACTCTCCTTTCTTATTTTTTTATTTTCTATTTAATTAAATTTTTAGCATTTTCATATACTTCACTAGGAATACTAACTTCTAATATTCTTTCTAATATTTTAGTTTTCTCAGCTTTATTTATGACTTCAATATCTTTTTTTAAATAAGCTCCTCTACCGTTGGCTTTACCTGTTATATCAACAATAACATTACCTTCAGGAGTTCTTACTATACGAAGCAAATCTTTTTTTTCACACTTTTCTTTAGTTACTACGCAAGTTCGCATTGGTATTTTTTTTGTTTTCATTTTAGCCTCCTTGCTTTATATCTTATTTGTTTCCTTCTTCGTTAATCTCTTTCATTGTTTTAATATTAATTTTATATTTTGTTAATCTACTAGCTAATTTGATATTATTTCCACCTTTACCAATAGCTAAGGCAAATTCATCATCAGGCACAACTGCTAAAGCTTCTTTTTTCTTTTCATCTAATATATTTACAATAGCATTTTTAGCTGGAGATAAAGCACTTTTAATATACTCTTCAGGATTTTCACTATATAATACTACATCTACTTTTTCACCATTTAATTCTTTTAAGATACTTGCAATACGTGAACCTCTTTCACCAATACATGTACCAATAGGGTCAATTCTTTCGTTAGTTGTAGATAATGCTACTTTACTTCTAATCCCTGCTTCTCTAACACATGCGTGCATAATAAGAGTTCCATCTTGTAATTCTGGTATTTCAAGTTCAAATAATCTTTTTACAAAACCATAATGTTTTCTAGATAAAAGAATTAAAGGTCCTTTAGTACCATTTTCAATTTTGGTAACATATACTCTGATATTAGAACCCATTTTAATTGTTTCGCCTGGAATAATATCATTTTTAGGAAGTATTCCTCTGGTTCTTCCTAAATCAATATAATAGTTTTTGTTATCTTCAAGAGCAACTAAACCTAATAACATTTCATCTTGCTTATCTTGGAATTCGTCGATAATACTATTTTTTTCAGCTTCTCTTATTTTTTGAGTTAATACTTGTTTAGCTGTAGAAGCCGCTACACGACCAAAATCTTTAGGTGTAACTTCTGTCTCAATAGTTTCTCCTACTTTAATTCCTGGCACCATTTCTTCTGCTTGCTCTAAAATAATTTGAGCATCTATATTAATTTCAGGTGCTATTTTTACAACATTTCCTTCTTCATCAGTAGTTTCGCTACCAAAGTCTACATCATCAACTACTACTAAATAAGAAAATACTTTGATTTCGCCTGTTTCACGATTAATATCAACTCTAACATTTGTCTTAGAATCAAAATTCTTTTTGTATGCTGTTGCTAAGGCTTGCTCCATTCCCTCAAATACAACTTCTTCACTTATTCCTTTTTCTTTTACTATTGCTTTTACTGCTTTAATGAATTCTTCACTATTCATTATCTTCACCTCTTTCTTTGGATACGACATCTAAGATGTATGAATCTTCTGTAAAATCATACTCATCTACAATTGGATTAATGATGTTTGTAGCATCAACGATTGTATCTAAATCAATACCTCCAACTTTATCTAATACTATTGATAAAACATTGTAATTTCCACTGTTTTTTTCATATGTAACACTATCAACAATAATACTCTCTTTTTCTAGAACTTCTCTAATCTTTTTCTCTAGTTCTTCTAAACTTTTTTTCATAACTCACCCTATTCTAATGTATAAATAAAAGTGGGAAAATTCTTGCCCACTTAAATCTGTCAAATTTATTATATCATAAAATAACTTATTGTCAAAGTTTATTTTGTTCTTTATTTTAAAAAGTTTGTTACTAATTCTATTATTATATTTTTCTCTTTAGGATTACTCTCAGCGATTAAAAGCGTGACTGCTACTAAAGTGTTATTATCTATTATTTGTTTTTCATTTTTGTATAAAATGTTATAAAATTGTAAAAAGTATATGAATAAAGTAGCGGCAATTCTCTTATTGCCATCGATAAACGCATGATTTTTAACAACCATATAAAGAAAGTTAGCTGCTTTTTCTTCTAACGTGGGATAAACATCTTTATTATCAAAAGATTGATAAATATTAGCTATAACTGATTTTAGTCCTTTATCTCTTTCTAAAGCAAATATATCACTTTTTTCATTAAATCTTAAAGTTTCTATGATATTAATACAATCTTCATATGTTATTTTTTTATCACTTGTTGTACCTTCTATTTTTTTAAATGCTTTACGGTCATAATCATCAAGCAAATCTAGGGCATTTGTGTACTCAGTTATAACTCTTAGTATTTCTTTACTATCATGTTCACTGGTATTTTCATACCCTCGACTTGCTATATCTAATAATTTAACAGTTTTTTCCAAATATTCTAATCTTTTATTATTTACAGCATAGCCTTTAATCATATAATCTTTTAATATCTTATTAGCCCATTTCCTAAAAATAATACCATTCTTAGATTTTACTCGATAACCAACACTTATTATTACATCTAAACTATAAAATGGCACAGATTGCTTAACTCCATCTACGTGCAAATTTTGCACGTTGTTATTTTCTTCTAATTCTTTTTCTTTAAAAATATTAATTATATGTCTTCTTATATTCGATTCTTCTCTATCAAACAATAAAGACATCTGTTTAACATTTAACCATACTGTTTCTTCTTTCATATTTACTTCTAATTTTACATTTTGATTTTCAAATAATATAATTTCATTTTTCATTTTCTACCTTCTTTCTAATTTTTATTATTTGTTATTTTGTTTTATAGCTTTTTTAAAACTATTTTTTCTTTAATGTAACTATTTTTAAAGTGTAACCAAGGGGCTCTAATAATTTAATCATTGTTCCTATAGTTGGTGATGTTAAACATCTTTCAACACGATTAACTGTTGCTCTAATCATATTACTTTGTTCTGCTAGTTCTTTTTGGGTGATATGTTGATTTTTTCTTAAAAGTATAAATTCTTCAATTAACCTATCTTCTAGTTCAACAATTAGTTTTTCTTTTGCTATTAATTCTTGTTCATTCATAATACTTACCTACCTCAATATAAGTGTAACATAAATGTTATATATAGTAAAGAAAAACGTTTAGTAAATTGAATATTTTTTATATTAAAAAAGCTTAATAGCATTTAACTATTAAACTTATATGTTTTCTTCTCTTAAAGCTTCTAAGATATTTTCTTTTTTAATCTTTTTAGATGCATAATTCATAGCGATTATAACTATTATAAATACACCTATTACTGAAATAATTAAACTATCCCATGGTATAATCATACCTGTATTAAATACTCCCCCAATAGATTTTGAAATAAGAGCATTTATTCCTATCGATACAGGTATACCATATAGTAATGATTTTAAGCCAAAGAATAAACTTTCGAAGAATAATATTTTGTTAAATCCATGTGGAGTTAAACCAACACTTCTTAGCATTGCAAATTCTTTTCTTCTTAAATTCATACTGGTATTAATAGTATTAATAACACTCGTAACACCAATTAATACTACTAAAGCAATAAAACCATAGAATAAAATGTTTATTGCTAAAACTATGTTTTTTATAGTAGTTTCTTATATCTTAGGACTATATACTTGGACTTCAGATTTTAAATTTAATTTATTATTTTTATAATCTTCATTTATCTTTTTATAATCTTTAGAATTAAATAAGTATTCACTTTCATAGTTATCACTACTAAACTTACTTTCATAAGTAGATTCACTAATTATTAATGTTGGTCTTCCCATATAAAGTCTAGTTTTGAAACCAAAATCGATATCATTAGTAGTTTCGGCTTCTATATTAAATGTGCTATTATCATTTACTATCTCTAATTTATAGTTTTTGTTTTTAAAGATGTCTGTTTCAATGGTTTTACGACTATTTTCTTCATAGATAGTAAGATATTTTTTGTTTAATATTAAGCCTTCAGCTTTAGTTAATTTTGTCATATCAGAATCAGGGATAACTATTAATTCAAAACTAATTGACTCTTCTTCTGAAAAATCTAAATTCAT